>JAYUQF010000344.1:0-10530 GCA_043756885.1 Pseudomonadota bacterium | reverse complement strand
TAATGATATGCAGGCCGTTATTGACCAGCAGTATTTCGCCAGGCGCATCAAGCGCGCCGTTATAGCCGGCAAAACGCTCGGGATGCAGCAAGCCTGCGCTCTCGCCATTCCCGAGGATGACCACCAGCGCGCCATCAACCACCTGGTAGGTAGTGGCATGGGCGTGGGAGCCGTTTGCCAGCGGCGCCGCCTGATCCAGCAACGCGCGGGCATAAGCGATGACTTTGGCGCCACGTACGGGGTTATAAGCCCCGGCACGTTGTGCACCATCGGACTCGGGGATGACATCTGAGCCGTAGAGGGCGTCGTACAACGAACCCCAGCGCGCATTGGTCGCGTTGAGCGCGTAGCGCGCATTTTTGACCGGCACCACCAGCTGCGGCCCGGCTATGGTTGCGATCTCGGCATCAATGTTGGTCGGGCTGACCGCAAAATCCTCGCCCTCGGGCAGCAGATACCCGATCTTCTCCAGGAATTTTTTGTACTGCCCGTGATCGTGCGGCGCGTCGCAACGGGACTGATGCCAGGTGTCGATGGAAGCCTGCAGCTTGTAGCGCTTCAGCAGCAGGATATTGTTCTTGGGCGCAAGCTCGGTAATGAGCTCTTCGAGCATCGCCCAGAAAGCGGCGGCTTCAAACTTCAGACCCGGCAATACTTCCTGGGTGATGAGTTCAAACAGCGGCGTTGCAATCTCCATGCGTCCGTTATTGACCGGTGTATGGGTGCTTAGCGCGGCGGGCATCGTGGTGGATCGAGGGTTTATGGGCTTGTTGCTGGCTGCGGTCATGGCGCTCATCGTGTGTTGCGAGGGAGCGCGAAGGATACCTGGACTTGTCGCCGTTTGCCTGCCGGCGTTGAGCAAAAAAATTGCTCTGGTTCGTACTTCGAGCCGGGTTGCGCCTGATCCTGTCTGGAGCGCTGTTCGACCAACCTGGGATCAGCCTGGGCCGCGCTGCTTTGGTCGTTATGGCAAACGCAGCGGGCATGCCCGTGGCGCCTACGTCGCTATACGCTGGCGCCGTAACAATAGTGCGGGCAGCACCTCGTGCAGAGCCAGGGCCAACAGCACCAGAGCCGCTCCGGTCAGCACCCGCGGCTCTAACGGTTCACTGTTCAGCCAGTGGCCAAGGGCCAGCGCCGAGAGTGGCGAAATCAAACTTACGAGCGCCACCTGTCCGGGTTGCAGGTGCTTGAGTACAAAATAGAACATCGCAAAACCGCCGGTCGTCGCGACGCAGCCGAGGTAGAGGATCGCGCTCAGCGCGTGATTGGACACCACGGCCGGCCAGTGTCCATCAAACAACCACCAGCAGGCGAGATACGCGGGCACCGATAAACATAGACCACCTGCAACGAGGGTCATCGCCGGCAGATCGCTATTGAGGCGTTTCACCAACACCGACGACAGACAATGAAAAAACGTCGATGCCAGGATCGCGGCCACGCCAAAACCCGCCTGTGCACCGTTAGCGATACCACTTTGAAACACCACGGCCAGTCCCACCACGCCGCACAACTGCGCAACCACACGCATTCCCGTCAGTGTGTGACCAGGCAATAACAGACGCGACAGCACAGCAGTGACCATGGGTGATAAGCCGAATACGATCGCCAACCATCCCGACCCGATGAACTGCGCCCCCCAGTAAGCACTGAACATGGCAGGGAAAATCCCAATCGCGGCGGCGGCATAAGCCGTAATGGCGGCGCGATCACGACGCAGTGGCAAACGACGTAAAGCGCAGACCAGCAGCACGCAGGCGAGTCCAAGGCACATACGCGTAGCCGAGCCGAATAAAAAGCTGACACCGTCGCTGCTCCATTTGATCGCCAGCGGTGTGGTTGACCAAATAACGATGAGGCCAAGGTAGGCCGCTGGCACGCGCATCGGATTGCTCCTGAAAATTTCTAGCGCAAAAACAAAAAAGCCGCAGGTCCTTCCGGAATCTGCGGCCGCGAACCTGAAACGAACGTAGTCTAAGGACCCTGGTCAGAATTATCTCGTCAACACCGAGGGTGTTCGTGCGTGGTTGCTTGCCGGGCGCGTTTCGCCGGCAATAGCGGGGCTATTGGCAAGAAATGCAACGCCGCTGCGGCCGCTCACGAACAGCCGAATGTAGAGATAGTTTTGACCAGGGTCCTAAGGTGAGGCAGGCCACAGTCGCGCGCGGCGGCGCAATCGGCGCGCCAGCGAGGCCATGGCTGAATAATCTGTGGGTTTGAGCGGTGCGTGCATGAGGCGCGCGATACTGCCAACCGGGCTGTGGACTGTCAAGCGCGACGAATGATGTTGGCGGACGCTTGTTTGGCGCTCATTGCGCCACTTTTAACTGCGTGGTGGTGGTTTGTCAGAGCGGCGGTCAGCGTCCCTGGTAACCACCAAACTCAAACTGTCGACCGTGAGACGGTCACGTCCCTCGCGCTTTGATCGATACAAAGCTTCATCGGCGCGCCGGATCACTTCCTGCGCGCAGGCACGCTGACCGCGTGGGTGAAAAACCGAGATACCGATACTGGCACTGATATGGTTGTCTTCAATGTGGATCTCACGAATCAAAGCCAGGATCCGCTCACCGTACTCGCGCGCCGCGAGGGCGTCGGCATGGGGCATCACGATCAGGAATTCTTCACCACCGTAACGCCCCACCACATCGGCGCCGCGCACCGAGTCGGCCAGGGTCTGCGAAACTTCCTCAAGCACGTGATCGCCGAGTTGATGGCCGAAGTTATCGTTGAGCTGTTTAAAGTTGTCGATGTCCAGCATCACGGTTGCGATCGGAAACTCGTAGCGCTGACTTTGATTCAGCAGCTGCTCCAGCAACTCGATGGTGGTGCTGTGGTTATACAAACCCGTCAGACTGTCGCGCACCGCCAGTTCTGACAGCTCGCGATTGCGCGCTTCCAGTTCATGGGTACGGGTTTGGACCATGGATTCGAGATTGGCGTTGAGTGCAGCGAGATCGGCGTTGACCGCGACAATCTGCGCCTCGCGAGCTCGCTGTGTAGTCCACAGGCGTTCCGACAGACCAACCGCCAGTGCCACAAACTCACCGAGCGACCCAAAATAAATGCCGTTCACGGTCCACCATGAAGAAGACAGCGCACCGGTCATGTCGAGCAGGGTCAGGCTCATGCCCAGCATAAAAGCCAACCAACCACACAACAGATAGCCGGCAATACGATCACCACCACGCCAGGCTTGCAGACAACCCCACATGGCGACCGGACACAGCAGGGCGGAAGCGGCCATGATGACCAGCACACCCACGAAACCGCTTTGAAAAACATGCAAGCCCATACCAACGACGCTCGTGATGACACCGAGCGCGTACATCGACTCAGTGGATGGCGTCGTCACGGGCAGATTCAGAAAGCTGCGCGTGAACAGCACACCGGTGATATTGCTCAAGGCCAGCAGTGCGGCGGGCAATATCTGTTGCGCGAGTGGTGCGTTGGGCCACAGAAACTGCATCCCATAACCGTCGACCGCGCACACCAGCAATACAAAGGTGACGAGATACTGACAGTAATAGGCGAATGCGACATTGCGCAGCACAACAAACAGCACCAGTGCGCACACGGCCAGGCCCGCCATGAAGCCGATATAAGAACCGCGCAGGTAATTCTCCGCAGCGCTATCGGCACGGAAAGTGACATTGTCCACGAGTTTCAACGGCAGCCCGATGGGTCCGGTCGCGCTGCGCAGGTGCAGATAGTAGGTAACCCTCTCGCCAGGCTTGGCATCCAATACAAATGCAAAACCACGATAAGCCACCGGCCGTGTGGTGAAGGGGTGAGCGTCACCAGTACTGAGATGGCGGGTCTTACCCGCCGCATCAACGGCGTATAAATCGACGTGATCGATGAGCGGCTTGGGCAGCACCAGCACCGGCGGTGCGCTGTCGCCACGCGTGTAGCGGATAGAAAATCGCGCCCACACGTCTGCGCTGGTGAAGCCAGAATTTGTGTTGTCGCGGCTGGCGGGCACAAACTCGTGGCCGTGGCGGCCGGCCGCCACGGCCTCGGCGTTAAACGCACCGGCATGGCCAAGCAGGACCGCAAAGCGGCCGTTCATTGAGGTGTAACCCACGGCGGTGGTGGGCCAGGTCAGCGATGTCTGCTCAACAGCTTGAGCGCCGCCCGATGAGAGCAGCAAAGCCAATACCAGCAGCCACCGCCATACCGAGACACGGATAGCGTTGGATTTGTAGCGATACATCTCTTTTGTACTGGCTTGGCAGTGTTTGGGCCAGGCTCAGTCTTTGTTTCTAATTGTGCCGTTAGGGTAAGGCCCGCTTGGCCAGTCGTCCAGTGCGACTGTTGTGCGGTCCCAAAAAATTACTTCCGCGCGAAGAAGCTCCCCCGATCGGCCGTCGTGCAGCGTGCGATTGTTCGCTACAGTGCCCGCGCCCGGCAGCCGCCGGCACAAAAAAATCAGAAGGAGTTCACGATGACCAAGGTGCTAACCACGACCTTGCTTTTTGCCCTGAGTATCGGTGTGCACGCCGAAAGTACCTTGACCGCGCCTGACTATCGCGCCCGTGGGAAACAAACCCTCGACGTCATCAGCGGCGGTACGACCAGCCAGGTCTTGGCGAGCCTTGCACAAACTTCGCCTGAGCTCGCGCGGTGGATCATCGATTTTGCCTATGGCCAGGTTGTATCGCGCCCGCAACTCGACCTGTGTACCCGCGAGTTGGCCACCGTCGCCGCACTGACCACCCTGGGCAATGCGCCGCGCCAACTCACTGCGCATGTCAATGGTGCGCTCAATGCCGGCTGTAAACCCGAAGCGGTGGTTGAAGTGGTAACGCAAATGGCGGTGTACGCCGGCTTCCCGGCCGCTCTGAACGGCATCGCGGTGGTCAAGGACGTATTCGCCGAGCGCAAAATCACACCTGAGCAGGCGAAACAGCAGTAAATTTCTGCGCGTCTTGGTGTAGGTCCGAATGAATTCGGGCCTACGAAAAAAAGGCCGCCCTGCGGCGGCCTTGTTTGTTACGCGGGGCTTGGGCTCACGCCGCGCTGAGCATCTGCGCACGCAGCTGCGAGGTTGCTGCTACGTCGACGGTCATGGTCGGTTCATCGATTACCACCCCGTAGTACTGGCGGGCAGCACCGAGGGAGATGTACTCATCAAGCACGTCGTCCAGAACCGTGGCCGCGTCGCGATCCAGCGCGCTACCCCAACCACCACCACCGGTCGATTCAAACATGAAGGTCTCGCCGTGGTGAAATGGCACACTGGCCAACAGTGGGCTCTTCCAGCCACCTTTACCGTCGAGCCCACCGATAACTTCGCGCGAACCGTCGGTATGGATCTTGATCTGCCGCTGCACATCGGAGCGTTGCCCGCCGTTCACACCAGGGCTGCCTTCCAGGGTCCGCGCTGATTCCATCGACAGCTCACCCTCGGCCAGGTAACGCACTTTGAATACCGCGCCCAGACCACCCCGGAATTTGCCTGGCCCGCCACTGTCGGTACGCAATTCAAATGCTTCATAGGCGATTGGAAATAACAGCTCCGCCGTTTCAGCCGGCATATTCATGCAATTGCCCAGGGCGTCTTCCGTCACGTTCATGCCGTCGCCAAAAGGTGTGCCGCCCCAGCCACCCGCCGGCAGATCCGAAAACACGTTGCTCACACCATCGGCGTCTACCACCGAGGATACAAACCAATTGCACTCGGCATTGGTCGAGCCTGTGACCTTGTCCGGACAGGCCTTAGCCAGGGCCTGCCAGATAGCACTGGTGATTTTGGACGAGGTCAGTGTTGTGCACCCAATCGTCGGTGCCGGCCACTTGGCGTTCAACCAGCAGTTCTCCGGCAGTTTGATGGTGATTGGGTTGAACATGCCTTGGTTCTGGGGTGCGTGGGGCGCCAGGAAAAACTGCAGAGAATAGAGCGTAGCCGAAGCCGTATTGGCATAGGGCGAATTGATTGCGCCCTTCACCACACCCGGCGTACCGGCAAAATCAACGATAATTTCCGAGCCCTTGATAATCAACTTCACTTTGATCGGGATCGGTTTGTCCGAGTGGCCGTCGGTATCGGCGTACTCTTCGGCTTCGTATTCGCCGTCGGGCATGTCGCTGATGGCCTTGCGCACGATCCTTTCCGTGTACTCCTGCAACTGCTTCATGGCAGCCTTCAGCGTAACCATGCCGTATTTCTCGGCAGCGCGCTCCAACTCCTGCTGGGCAGCCTTGAGGGCCCCGACATGAGCTTGGGTGTCACCCTTCACATAAAACGGTGTGCGGGTATTATTCATGATGATGGCGAGCAGATCTTCGCGCACCTTGCCGGCCTCGTAGAGTTTTAACGGTGGCAGGCGCAGACCTTCACCGGCGATATGCGTACCGGCAAACGCCTGGCCACCCGCAGCGCCACCGCCCAGATCCATCCAATGTCCACGGCTGACGCCAAAGGCGATGATCTCACCGTCGAAAAAAATCGGGCACAGGAAGGTCATGTCGTTGATATGCGTGCCACCCTTGTAGGGATCGTTCAGCACGTAAACATCACCCGCCTGCATGGTTGCCAGCGGATACTGCTCGATGATCGCCTCGGCACTGAACTTCATTGCCGCCAGATGGATGGGGCAATTGGCAGCCTGCGACAGCAGCTTGCACTCAAAGTCGTAAATGGCGTTGGAAAAATCGACCATGTCCGCCAAGATCGGTGAAAACGAAGCGCGCTTGAGTACGGTCGACATACGCTCACTGGCGTATTCAAAAACGCTGCGCAAAACCTCGAAGGTAATCGGATCGACCTTGGTCTGATCGATGACGGCGGTATCGACTTTTACTTTTTTGTCCATCGGGTGCTCCTTGGGTCGTGGTAACGACAGCTCAGCAGAGTTCGATCATCATATTGCCGTAGTCGTCTACGGTGCCGGACGCATTGGGCGGTAGTACTGCGCAAGCGTGCTCAAATTCGACGATGCACGGGCCTTGAACCCTGGCTCCTGCGCCTAAGGCGTGACCGTCGTAGATATTACTCTCGTGCCAGGCACGGTCAAAATAGACCGGACGTCGTCCTTTAATCGGTTCACGGCCGGTGCTAGCTAGCGTGCGCGCCGGCGGACGTGCCGTTTTACCCACCGCCGTCACACCCAGCGACACGATGGCCGGTGCAAAATCGTCAGAACTCACACCAAACTCCAGCTCGTGGCACTTATGGAAGTTGACGGCGATAACGGGCAGGTCGTCGGCCGTCAGTCGTCCCGATGGCATCGGGGTTTCCACTTCGTAGCTCTGGCCCACGTAGCGCATCTGCGCTGAGCGGCTGAGCAATACATCAGCCGCCTTCACACCGTCGGCCTCAAGCAGGCCAACGGCGTCTTTTTCCAATTGTTCATACATGCCATTGATGGTGTCGATCTCGGCGCTGGCCACCGGCGAAAAATAAAACGCTTCGAGGTCGTGGCGCAGATCCATGGCGGTGGCACCAAAAGCCGAGGCCACGCCGGCCTCGCGGGGCACAATAATGCGCGGGATATTCATCGAGTCGGCAACAAAGCAGGCGTGCATGGCGCCCGCGCCACCGAAGCTCGCGAGAATGAAGTCGCGTGGGTCACGGCCGCGGGCAACGATGACTTTTTTCACTGCCTGCGCCATGTTCTCGCAGCCAATGCGAATCATGCCATCTGCGGTCTCAATGGCCGATAGTCCGAATTCTGCGGCCAGGCGTTCCATGGCTGCAGCGGCTCCAGCATGGTCAAGTTTCATCTTGCCACCGAGTGTCGGCTCGATACGCCCGAGCAGCAGATTGGCGTCGGTAATCGTCGGCAGCGTGCCACCACCGCCATAACACACCGGGCCAGGTTCTGAGCCCGCGCTGTGGGGACCCACACGCAGAGAGCCACCCTCATCCACCCAACCGATAGAACCACCGCCGGCCCCCACGCTGTGGATGTCCAGCATCGGCACGATGACCGGGATCTCCCATTCGATTTCGTGATCGCGCGTGACCAGGCCCTTGCCGTTTTCAACTATCGAAACATCGAAGCTGGTGCCACCCACGTCGGTATGGATGATGTTTGGGCAATCACCTTTTAACTGTGACAAATAAGCCGCGTACGCCACGCCACCAGCGGGCCCGGATTCGATCAATTCTTCCGGGTGCAGCTTGGCATAATCGACCCCGGTAATGCCGCCGCTACTTTTCAGAATCATCAAGCGCCCGGCAAAACCTGCCTCCTTCAGACTCGTTTCCAGGCGATTGAAGTAACGCTCCATGACCGGCATGGTCGCCGCACGAATGGCGGTCGTGGCAAAACGGCCGTGCTCGCGGAACACTGGACGGGTATCGGCCGACGTTACACAGTAAATGCCGGGGTTTACCTCCAGTACGATGTCGCGCATCTGAGTTTCATGCGCAGCATTCACGTAGGAATTGATGAACGCGATGGCAACCGACTTGATATCGGCCATCTTTATTTTGGCGGCGATGGCCAGCGCGTCATCGCGCTGCAGGGCACGCACCACTTGCCCCTTCATACTCATGCGTTCATTGATGGTGTAGCGGAAGCGACGCTTGATGAGCGGCTTAGGTTTGCGCTGATAAGGATCGTAGAGCGCCTCACGGTGTTGGCGACCGATTTCGATGGTGTCGCGAAAACCATCGGTGGTGATCATCGCGGCTTCAGGGTAGTCGCGGGTGATGAGCGCATTGGTGGCGGTAGTCGTGCCATGCATGAGATGGGAGATCTCGCCCGGCGTTATGCCCGCCTCGCGGATCGCATTGAGCACACCAACGGCGCGGTCATGTTTGGTAGTGAGAACCTTGGAGGTGAGCTGGCGCGAACCACTTTCCTCCCATGCAAACAAATCAGTAAAAGTACCGCCCACGTCGATCCCAACACGCCACATATGATCCGCCTTTGTCCAGCCGCTGCGCCGGCCCCACGAGAGCCAAGTTTTCCGAGCAGGCCGAATGCAGCCCGTTCCCCATCATAACGACAACACGCCCTGGTGTGGCGCGATTACGTACGCCGCCCGCAGAAGGGTCAGTATGGCGGTCACAAGACGGCGAAGCAGGGGACCGCGTGCGGTTTTACCCGCAATCTTAAAAGTGTACATTGGCGAGGGGTTTGGCGCGGTCTCGATAGAGCGATACGCCAACCCGGGCAGTGCATGTGCGCAGCCCTTGTATGCGAACAAGCCGGTTGCTGGACCGGCCAGATACCCTCAAGGACCAGCCATGAGCGACCATCATCATCACGACGACGACGAGCACGACCATCATCACCCCCACGGTAATCGGCCGCTGACTGATCCGGAGTTGCGCGTCAAGGCGCTGGAACAGGTGCTGACCGAAAAAGGGCTTATCGACCCACTGACGGTCGAGGCGCTGATCGAGACCTACGAAACCAAGGTCGGGCCTCACAATGGTGCGCGGGTTGTTGCCCGTGCCTGGGTCGATCGCGAATATAAGCAGCGGCTATTGAACAATGGCACCGCCGCCATCGCGGAACTCGGCTTTTCCGGCATTCAGGGCGAAGACATGGTGGTGGTCGAAAATACCGAAACGGTACACAACGTCCTGGTCTGCACCCTGTGCTCGTGTTATCCGTGGCCAACCTTGGGTCTGCCGCCGGCCTGGTACAAAGCGGCGCCTTACCGTTCGCGGGTCGTCAGCGACCCACGCGCGGTCTTAAAAGAATTTGGTCTCAAACTCGGCGACGACGTTGAAGTACGGGTCTGGGATAGCACCGCCGAGCTGCGCTATATGGTGCTGCCCGAACGCCCCGCCGGCACCGAGCGTCTGGGCGAAGAAGAATTGGCGGCCTTGGTCACCCGCGATGCCATGATTGGCGTGGCCAAAATCCCCTCGCCCAAGCGTTGAGGGCCGCCCTATGAACGGCATACATGACCTCGGTGGCATGCACGGCTTTGGGCCGGTCAATCCTGAAAAGGACGAGCCGGTTTTCCATAACGACTGGGAAAAACGTGTGCTTGGCTTGTTTTTGCCGCTTGCTGCCACCGGGCTGTTCAACGTCGACCTGTTTCGCCATGCCATCGAACGCATGGGCGCGGTGAATTATTTGCAGACTTCCTACTACGAGCACTGGCTGCACGCTTTTGAAACCGTTGCACTGGAAAAAGGCGTACTGACCGCCGAAGAGCTGCGCACCGGTCACGCCATTGGTAGCGATGCCCGTGCCACACCCGCGCTGGCGCCCGACGCGGTGCCGAAGATTGTCGCCAAAGGCGGCAGCGCTCGGGTTGAGATGGACGTCAAACCCAAATTCAAAGAGGGCGATATGGTCGTCGTCAAAAACATGAACCCCATTGGCCACACTCGTTTGCCACGCTATTGCCGCGACAAACTAGGCTGCATAGACCGTGACCACGGCGTCTTCCTGTTTCCCGACACCCATGCCCATGGCAAGGGCGAAAAACCACAGCATTGTTACAGCGTGTATTTCAGCGCCCAGGAACTGTGGGGGCCAAAAGCCTCGCGCAATGATTCGGTTTATGTCGATTTGTTCGATGATTATCTAATGCCGGCATGAGTACTCTCAC
>JAYUQF010000343.1:0-3736 GCA_043756885.1 Pseudomonadota bacterium | reverse complement strand
GTGGCTGACGTACTCCAGCGCGAGTTCAAAATCATTCGCGCTCGGAGTCAGCATCACCAATGAAGCCGCACTGATCGCCGCGAACTCTGCGATGAGCCATCGCCCTTGAATTGCTGTCAGCGTTCTTGTCCGCGATTCGGATATAACTTTGAATAACGTGGCGGGCGGTGGTGCGAGTTTTGCTGCTGGCGCGACCATCACCTCGTTCCGGCAAGAAAGCTTCCCCTTCTCCTTCGGGGCAGTGATGGAGAACAGCGGTCCATCGATGCAGACCTTCCCCTCACTCGAACCACTACCGCAGGACATGGTCCTGCCAGTTTAGCCCTTGCGCCGGCCCTCAGCCGCCGGCAATCCCCACCATAAAAGAAATCGTCTCGCCATCGGCGAGACTGTCTTCCATGGATATACGCTTACCCTTGGTATCAACAAACAGGGTGCCACGTTCGTTGAGCTCATTGGTTTGTGCGTCGATCAACATCGATCGCATTTTTTCGCCGTACTTCGTGCTGATGCGCTCAGCGAGTTCCGCCACCAGGGGTTGTTCCAACTGAAAAGAATCGCGACCGGTGGCCGCAAGTTCTTTGAAGTGGCTATGAAACTCGGTATGCACAGTAATCACGGCCTAACCCTCAAGCCAGCGCGCCGTCGGCGGCCAGCACTTCGGCCACATCATCCAAACCGAGCTCGGTCAACTTGGCGCGGGTCTGCAGACCTGAATCACGTTCCCAGCCACGCCACTCGTAATATTCATCCAACACCGGGATGAACATATCGGCGGCGACCCGCCCGGCATACATGCCTTCGTTATTGGGCTCCCACATCCAACGCTCGCAGACTGTGTCGTGTTCACGACGCAGGCCGATGCGGGAATTAATCGCTTTTTCCAGGTTGCAGATGCGCTCGCCGTCTTGCATGAGTTCTTCGGGCGAACGTTCAATGCCGGTGACTGCGGCAAAAGCCTGTCCGTAATACTCCTGCGGGGCGTAACCCGCCGGGTCGAGCATCCAGTGGAACAGACACACGCCGTAGGAATTCAACAGCGCAACCTGGTTTTCCACCAGGGCCGTGCAGGCGCCCTTCAACAGCGGCGTACTCAGATCGGCCGCTTCGGTGCGCCCGTTAAAATATTTTTTGGAGAGATCTTTGCGCTGGAATTTTTCGATGAGGCCGATGCCCTTCAGATGATCAGCGCCACGCGAGGCAACCGCCATGTTGTTCATCCAGGTCGGGAAAGCGCGCATTTCTTCCGTGAAGCTCGCACCACCCTTGCCGTAGATGGCGTACTTCATGAAGTTCTGACCCAGCATGGCCGACAGCTTCAAGGCGCCAAAATAGACGCCATCGCCAAACATCACACCAAAGGGGTTGCTCTGGAAAACAATGCTTTCCATGCAGGCTTCGATGTCTTCCATATTGCCCCAGCGCAAGGGCTGGGCATGACCAAATAATTCCGCAACTTCGCGATCGGAGATCAGCTCGCGCTGTTTTAATTCCATGAGGAAACTGATCGAGCACGACAGGTCTTGATTGTCGATTGCATAGTCGTTGGTGACCTTGCCCCAGTGCGCCACTTCCGCCCAGTCGCGCACGTCGAGCATGCCGGCTGCGCTGCCGGTGGTTAAGTATTCGGGCCGGCGGAAGACCTCGCCCTTGTACTTGGCGGCCGCTTCGGTTTCGGTGCCTTCTATTTTGTATTTGCTGTCGCAGGCGATAAAACAATCGGACGAGCAGACTTCAGAATACTTCTGATATTTTTTCACCCAGTTGTCGGAGCGGATCTCTTCGCCGCGAAAAGTATTGCCCTGGTTGTTGCGCCAGGAATGACCACCGATGTGCTGGTACATCTCAACGGCACCGAGCGTGCCACGACGTTTAAAGCCGTAGACCGCTTCGTTACTGTCAAGCTTGCCTTTGAAGTCATTCGACCAATCGAGCATGTCTTTGGGGCGCGCCACCGGCAGGCCACCGTTGCCTTGCACGGCGATGGCTTTCAGATTTTTGGACCCCAGCACCGCACCACCGCCGCCACGGGCATGAATGCGTAGGGCATCGGCCACCACGCCGGCCATGCCAACCTGGTTTTCACCCGCTTGGCTGATGGTAAGCGTGCTGGTCTTGGACGGCCAAGTACCATGGGTCTCCTGCAAGATCGCGTGAGTCTGCGCCGTGTTTTTTCCCCACAGATGACTGGCGTCGAGCAGCGACACTTCGTCATTGCAGATATGCAGATACATGGGTCGGGGCGCGCGGCCCGTGATGGCGATGTATTCGTAGGCGGTGAAGCGCACCATATAGGGGAATTTGCCGCCGCCGGCCGAATCACCAAAGATACCGTAGGCGGGGCTTTTGAAAGTAATGCGGCCCTTGATGCCACTACCGGCGCCGGTGCCGGCCAACGGCCCCACACCAAACACGAAGATGTTATCCGGGCCGCGTGGATCACACTGGATATCATGGGTGAGAAAGTGCTCCCACATGATCCAGTTGTTGATGCCGGAGCCACCGATCCAGCGTTCGAACAACTGGTGCGGAATAACTTCGCTTTTGAGTTCGCCGGTCGTCAGATTGACGCGCAGTAAACGGCTTTCCATGGCATCTCTCCCCTAGGTGGCCGGGCGCTTATGCGCTCAGGCCGAACTGCTGATTTCGCCGCGCTCGAGCATCGCCTGCATCATGCCGACTTCGTCTTGCTTTTCGGCCTTCTGTTTGCTGAGTCTGTTGAACTCAACCTGATCTTCATAAAACAACACCGGCAAGCGAGTGTATTGTTTGCCTTGATTGACCATTTCCGGGCGTGTTGCACAGGCCTTCACACATACCGGCTCGCCGCCGCATAAATCACATTTCAGCAGCTCGCCACTGGGTGCAACAAACACCACGTCGAACGGGCAGCCCGGGACACATTCCATGCATTGGATGCAGTTGTCCTGTTCGATGACGGCGGCGCGAGTCTGCGGATCGTAATAAAAAGCATCGGTCGGGCAGACGTCCGCACACGGCGGTGGGTTGCCACAGTGATGGCAGATCTCGGCGATGAACCCGAGCCCATCGGGATTCACCCGTGAGGGTTTCTCCGGCGCGTGATCGATACGTAACCGCGCATACTGCGGGTTGACCATGCCGTCGGGTGAATGAGCCAGCGCACAGGCCACTTCACAAACATTGCACTCGGTGCATTGATTGCGCAGCGCGAATAACTTGACTGCCACATTGGGCACTTCTTCACCCGCAGCGTAACGCTGTACGCCGGTGACCATCTCTATCTGCGGAGTCGACGTTACGCTCATGGTGAGGATATTCGCGGTCTGGGAGATTGATCTAAGCGGCGATACCGGGCTGTGTCAACCACGACTGCGTGGTGCGCACACACCACACGCACGCGCACGCGCCACAGCTACCCGACGGGGTCTAAACACAATACCCCTGTTTGCCTGTCGCACAATTGCGCACAATACCGCCAGCCCACTCGCAGCGCAGAATGATGACTTCCAAGCCAGCTCGCCAATCTCTGCAGCACCCTGACCATGGCGAGATGCCGGTGTGCCGACTACTCGATTGTGTGTTTGCCATGAGTCCGAGCGGCCGCATTCTGCACTTTCACGTCGAACAAACCGACATCGAGACCAGCCCCGAACGGGTGCGCTATACCCTGACCACGCGTGAACCGCTGCCAGAGCGCGCACGCTGCCAGATCATTCCGCCCTTTGTGCCGCAGTTCCAACACTAAGCTTCCGCC
>JAYUQF010000342.1:0-10566 GCA_043756885.1 Pseudomonadota bacterium | reverse complement strand
GGCTTCGTGCGGGGCATGTACGTAGGAATAGTAATTAGTGCCGCGTATGCGGCTTTGCACAGCCGCTTTGAGCGGCTCGCAACATGTAGGCCTCCGGCTTTGCCGGGGGATTGTTACTGACTCGCACTGCCGTCTCGACAGTGCATTAGTATGCATAATGCGGCCCGGCATGATGGGTTGAAGAAGGGGTGCGGGCGTAGGAATGGTCGAAAAAAGCACAGAAATTCAGGGGATCTGGTCTCACGCACGAATCTATGCGATTGGTAGTGTGATCAATCGCGCCGCAGGGATTGTGTTGATCCCGCTCTATACGCACTTGCTACCGGCGTCCGAATACGGACTGTATACCATCGTGGTGGTGACTGCAGACATGGCGGCCATACTCATTAGTGGCGTGGTCGGCACGGCGATGGTTCGCGTTTACCTTGAGAGCGAGGACCTTAACCGGCGCGCGGTCGTTGCCTCAACCGCTTTTGGATGTTTCGCCGTGCTTGGCGTGGCTGCGGCACTTGCCGCTCATCCCATGTCGAAATGGGGCAGCCAACTGCTGTTTTCCTCGACGTCGAACAGCCAATTGCTCGAGTTCGCCATCTACAGCAGTATCCTCAGTTTGTTGTTCAATCTGGAGCTGGATTATTTCCGCGCCGAGAAACGGCCGTGGGTGTACCTGCTGTTATCAAGTGCGAAGAGCGTCACAATTTTTATCATTAGCTTCCTGCTGGTTGCCTACCTGAAGCTCGGCGTGATGGGGGTCGTCGTGGGTACGGCTACCACGTTTTTCGTTCTGGGGATCGGTACCCTGGTCGCTCTGCTGCGACGGACGGGGCTGCATTTTGATAAGGCCAGTGCGCGCTCGATGATGCATCTGGGGTTGCCGATGCTGCCAGCCCGTATGGCAGACCTGTCGACCGAATTCACAGACAAGTACTTTATAAACTCGCTGGTGAGCGCGGCGGCCGTTGGACACTATTCACTGGCTCAGCGCCTGGTGTCCCTGTTACAGAGCTTTATTGCCAGCCCATTCGCGCAGGTGTGGATTGTGCGTCGCCTGGAAACCCTCGGCGACGAACACGAACAGGGAGTATTTGCGCGAATCTTTACCGTCTTCCTGGCGGCAATGGCCGCGGGCGGCTTGGTCATTGCAACTTACGCTCCCGAGGTAATTGCCGTAATCAGCTCGGCGCAGTACCAAGCCGCCGCTGGCTTGGTGCCGGTGCTGGCACTGTCAATTGCAATCATGCCAATCGATATGAATTTTCAACTTGGGATTATCCACGCCAGAAAGACCGTATTTTTGCTTCACGCCAGTCTGGTCGCCGCTCTTGTGAACGTACTTTTCATGTTTCTCCTGGTGCGCGGTTACGGCGTATTTGGCGCGACCGTAGCCATGCTGCTGACCAACCTTGTACGGGTGGCGCTGGTTGCCTGGTTCAGTTTGCGGTTCTGCAATTCGAAGTTGCGCTTCGAGTGGGGACACACTGCCTTGCTGCTTGGGGGGGCAATTGTCTGTTATGTGGCTGAGCGCGCGCTGTTCGGCGGTGCCGTGGAAATCACTACTGGTTTGGCTAAATTGCCCGTCTTGGCGGCGTTTGGTCTGTTGGCGTGGTTTATATTGCGCCCCGCAGCGCGAAATTGAATCACGATCGGCGGCGGAATTTTCCAAATTACCGCGTATTAGTCCTGGTTTACAGTCTCTCCAGAATGCTGGCTTGAGGCTATGTCCGCTGTTTGGGATCGCCGGCGGGCGTAAATAGCCGATAGCAGCTGCGAGAGGGGTCGACGGCGGAACGCCCGCTGATCGACTACCGTAGCGAACTCGTTCGCCCAGCGTCGTTTGTATTCGCTGTGTTGTGTAATGCAATCCATGTCGAGCATGCGATAGCCGCGACCATTCATGCAGCTCGCAACAAAATCCGCCATCACGCGCGTCCCCAATGACTTCTCGTGGTGGCCAGCGCGGTAGCTGGTCTTCAGTCCGTAGACCGTGTCACGAAAGGCTAGGCCGAATGCGAAGGCGAGTGGCGTCTTGCCGTCCATCACCAGAGACGCCGAAGCCTCGCCGCGAGTGTGGAAATCGCGAAGAAGTCCTTCAAAAAATGCACGTGTGAGATCTGCACTTACGATCGAAGTGCCAGCGGCATACGACCAGGAATCTGACGCTACCGCCGCCAAGTGGGCGAACAGCTCATCTAGATCGTCAAAATCGTGAGGAAACCGCCGAATACTCAAATCGGCACATTTCTCTTCAGCCTTACGCAACGTTTTGCGAAAGGTCCGCGATTTCTCCTTGCACCAGGCATCCCAGGATGCATCCAGATGGACCAGCGGGAGGTCCATAGACTGACGCAGTTGCACGCTGACGGGCCAGTCGCTGGTGGCCAATGCCTGGCGTTCTGCGCTATTGGCACGTCCCCATCCATAGTCAAGAAATTGCCAGGACAGGGAAGCGAGATGGTGCGCCAACACCTGCCAGGAGGATTCCATATGTCGATTGAACAGTATTTCACTGCGAGCCGAGACGTCGTTCCCGAGAAGGCGCAGGGTGCGGATGCGGAACGGGCCAAGACGAGTGCGGACGCGCAGCAATGGTGCGATGCCGAAGGGCCCGTTGTCGTCTTCAAGCAGGATTGCCATGACCTCTTCGTCGCGTCCAAAGGTTTGCCACCATTGCTCAATCCAACGGCTATTCACGTGGATCGATGCGTCGTCGCAAGCGTCGACGACGGCGTCCCAGTCCGCTCGTAATTGGAGAAAGTCATTTACATTTGTTACGGTTCGAACTCGGATCGCGTTGTTCCCCCCGGTGGGGCGCTGTGGTACGCTCCTCGGCATATTCGGTCTCCTGTTGGTTCCCGCGCGTCGAGTGCCGAAGGAACGAGCGGGTTGCATCTTGGCTGTGTGAGAATGCGTCCGCATTGCATGTCATTCGATTTGAATAAATCTGTCACGTTGCAGCCAGGTTCATCTGGGCATATGCGGCACCAAGCGGCCATTTAATGCGCAATCGCATCCGGACGCTCTAGTGTAATGCTACCCTGAACTAGGATAGCGACGCCGCTCGGTCGCAACACCAACATTCGCTCGTAGCCAACCAGGTATTAATTTCAGCGCCAGATCATGGTCCGACTACGTGCTAGATATCGGCTGACCATTGCCGGCGTCGTTGCGACACTCTTACTCGCGAGCGGCTGCGCGATGAACAAGCAAGTTCCGCTCTCGGCATGGAACAGTCCTTCACCGGAGGCATTCCACGTTTATCCAACCGTTGTTACCACCGGTGACGTCCTCGAAGTGCGATTCTACCTTGACGAGCGCCTGCAGTCCGACACATATCGTATCGGTATCGGTGACGTATTGCGTCTCGACCTTGACGCTCATCCTGAGCTCGGACGTGAATCCGTGCCCGTGCTGCCCGACGGAACTGTTGCGCTGCCATTGATCGGGGCAGTGCGAGTAGAGGGCCTCACCGCTGCGCAGGCATCAGTAGCTACCGCAGAGCGATTCAAGTCGCGGGATTTCAAGGACCCGATAGTAGTGCTCTCGGTGATGCAGGGGCAGCAACGTCTCAAAAATTTTCTGCAGTCGAAAAGCGGTCAGTCCGAAAGCGAAAACGTGGTTGTCCCTGTGTTCGAAGGCATTGCGGTACAACTTCCCTTTATCGTGCCGGTAAGCGTCGATCGTTCGTTGGCCGACATCCGCACCGAAGTCGTCGACAAGTATCGCGAAGAGTTCGGGACCCAGCTTAACGTCGTCGTTAATGTGCGCCAGCGGGAAACGCCGACGGTTGCTGTCATGGGCGAAGTGAAGCAACCAGGCCGGGTGCCTATCAGGCATTCCATGACCGCAATAGGCGCGATCGCTGCGGTGGGGGGCTACACCGACGCGGCCGACCCCAGGCGCGTTGCTGTCGTGAGGTTTGGTCCGGAAGGAAACTACCAGCGTTGGATTTTGAATCTTCGCGACGCACTTAACGACGAAAACGCGACGGAGAATTCGTTCAAATTGAGCTACGACGACGTGGTTATCGTCGTGAAGACCGACATCGCTGATGTCAACGTGTGGGTCGAGCAGTACATCCGCAACAATATTCCGATCAGCATCGGCGCGGGGTTACCCATTGGTAATTGAGACGCGAGGCGCTCGCAATACGCTACTACCAGCAGGTGCACAGCGTGTCATGGCGCGCACAGGTGATCACGATTATGCGACGTAAGGCGTCCAGCGATCCGACCACGGGCGCCTATGCGCAGATCCGCTCGCGAATTCTCGCATGGCGTGCGACGGGCATTGAGAGCCTGTCGCAAGCCATGGTCGTCGTGCTGACCTCACGGCGAGTTGGCGAAGGCGTGTCAACCGTATGCGCAGAACTGGGCGAATCCTTGCGCGCCGAGCTCGGTGATACAGTCCTGCTTATCGATAGTGCGAGCGGTCCAGCGGATCTTGTGGGATTGCTAGGTGCTGATTGTCCGCCCGTGACGATGGCACGCCTGCAGGACGAGCGACCGGCCGACGTTCGACAACTGGCCGTAACGGGTCGCACAGTGGAATCACCAATAGTGCGGGCGGCCGATACCACGGTGCTGGCGAGCGAGGCGTGGTCAGAAGTGCTCGCTCAGTTGCGTACACATTACAGCGTCATTCTGGTTGATGCAGGGGTCCTGCACTCGAATGTGCCGCATCTTTGGAGTCGCTGGGCGACGCACTCTGTACTGGTCATAGATGCGGCGGTAACGTCTTTAATGGAACTGGAAAGACTGCGCGCAGAGATGGCTGGCTTCGGCATCAAATTGGACGGTGCGATTCTTAATAAAAAGGCTTTCCATGTTCCGGCCGCTATCTATCGACATTTGTTCTGAGATTTGTGATGGGCGCGGTCGCTACCTGATGAGCTTGCGCACGCAAACGCCCGCCGGAATCGCGCAAATGCCTAGCGGTCGCAGCGGTTATTCCCGACAAACGGGCTTGCGCACATGACAAAACGCGACATTATTATTTTCCTGTTCAAGTGGCACCGAACGCTGCTTTTCAATTTTTTTCTGATTGTCGGTACTGTCGCGGGTCTGGAATATGTAATACCGCCGGCTTACCCCGCGCGCTCAGTGGTGCTGATTGAAAGCACTCAGGCTATCTCTACGCGAATCGACCCGATGCCTGGAGTCGATATGCCGATTGTGCTCAAAACCGAGTCGGAAGTAGTGCTATCCCGTCCGGTGCTAGAACAGGTCGTCGATACTGTACGCCCGCACGAAATTCCGCCGCGAATTACGTGGATCTATCGAACCAAGAAAAGAGTGCGCGCACAGCTGATGGAGCTTGGCCTCCTCAACGACGTATTGCCGCGCGGTGGTTGGATCAAGAGCCTTGCCGACGATATCAAGGTCAAACCGATTGCCGGATCAAATATCGTGGAGATCAAATATTCACATGAAGACCCACGTATTGCGGCGGCGATTGTCAATGAGCTGACGCGGGCCTACATATCCCACCACGCAGAGATCTATGCTGCCCGTGGTGTGACCGAGTTTTACGAAAATCAGGCACTCAAGTCGAAAGCGACCCTTGATGACCTGAACCAGAAGATGGAAAGCTTTCGCGGGAACTTTCCGGTTTCGGAATCCGCTGATAGCCGCGAGGGACTGAATCGGACGCTCGATCGCCTGCGCGATCAAGGCAACCGCTTGCGTGGCGAGATCATTGAGCTTACGTCGAAATACGGCGACGGATACCTCAATGTCAAGGTTGCGCGTTCCAAATTGGCCAACGTAGAAAGCGCGATTCAAGAGAGCGAAGCAAAAGTCGCGCGTCAGCAGAATCGCGACTCGGAGCTCGATCTTCTGCGGTCTTTAGTCGATGCAGAGCGCACCAATTACATCAATATGTTGAAACTGACCGCGCAGGCCAAAACCACTGAATTGGCAAACCCGAACACCACCAACGTCAGAATCGTCGAGGCCGCGACAGTGGCAGGCAACCCGGCGCATTCCCGTCTGTTTTTCATTGCCTTGGCGGTCGTGGCGGGTGGACCATTGGCAGTCGCCATTGCACTTGTTCGCGAATATTTTGACCAAAGGGTACCTGGTACCGATGTTGCCGAGGAGATTCTTGGCTTGCCCGTGCTTGGTGCAATACCCGAGCACAAAGTCCGCCTGCGTCGTTTATCTCGCGTCTGAGCTGGTCGACGGGTAGACGTGTCGTGCTGCAGCCACTCACCGATAGCCTGATGCTGCCGCTATACAAAGCAAACTGGGTTCAAGGTCCCGCGGCGTTGCAAACATTAGCGACGGAGCTTGACGAGTTCGTGGCGGCGTGCCCTGCGGCGACGGTATTTTGTACCGCGGCTTGGCTGCTTCCTGCTGCAAAGTATCTGTGCGCGCGGCGCGAGGTCATGGTCCTGACCGTGCGGCGGGACGGACAACTTGTCGCGTTTTTGCCGTTGACTTGGGGCATTGAGCAGGTCGCCTTCATGCCCGTTCGAACGCTTCGCTATCTGGGATTCCCGTTCAGCGATCGCATCAGCTTGCTGCTGGCGGATTACTCCACTGACACCATGGCGGCGGTGCTTGACGGAGTGAGGGGCTGCCCGAGGCGGTGGGATTTGCTCGCGCTTGACGAGCTACTTGATGCCGACGTGCAAAGAATAGTTGCGCAGGTCGCGAAGGGCAAATCGCCGGAAAAAATCCGAATCCGACATTGCGCGCGGTCACCGGTGCTCTCTGTGATAAACGCTAGTTCTAAGCAGCTGAGCCAGCGCTATTCGCGCTCGTTGCGCACGCGTCTGACGCGCGCGCGCGCCAAACAGGCGGCAGCGGGCCGCGTAGAAATTCGACGCGTGGTGGGCACCGCTGACAACTGCGCAGAGGTCGTCGCCAGTCTTTCGGCGATCGAGGATGCGAGTTGGAAAGGCGAGCAGGGTGTTGGCATTTTCAACGCGAGCACCACGCGCGATTTTTTTATGACGGTCACTCGCGAATTTGTCACGCGCGACTATCTCGACATCTGGGCGATGTATCTTGATGGACGACTGATTGCGTACCGCTGGCAGCCGCGATTTCGCGGCGTAGCCCTCGACTATAATTTCGCGCACTTGCCAGATTTCAATGGCCTGAGCCCGGGGCGCGTACTGCTTGAAGAGAGCATCGACGGTTCGATAGAGCGCGGGTTGCTGAGCGTCGATGCTTCTCGCGGCAGCATTAGCCGCCCGCACCTGCTTGCCGATTGGCCCACCGACTGCGTCGACCACTACGCCCTTTGGCTGGCGAATAACACCGCACGCGGGACGCTCGTTCATATGCTCGCCACACGGGTCAACCGGTGGCGCAAGCGTATGCAGTCCAGGCTAACAGCATTAGTGTCGTCTAAGCATAAATCGGCGACGGGCGAAGCCGGAACGTGAACCCTGACCGCCGGCGCTAACTATCGGACGACATGAAGCGCAGTGACCTCACACGTCTGGGCAAAAGCCTGCTTTTCCACACGGGATTGGTGCCGCGCGCCCGTGACAGCGATGCCCAATACGGGGAATGCGTTAGGGTTCTCGCCTATCACTCAGTTGCGCCGGACCCGGCACCGTATTGCAAATCAGATATTCGCGTGCGTCCAGCGGAATTCGAACAACAGGTCAAATATCTCGCGCGACACTACCAAGTGCTGTCGTTGAGTGCGGTCAGCGCAATCCTCGCTGATGGTGGCAGACTTCCTGCCAGAGCGGTGGTTATCACTTTTGATGATGGCTACGAGGACAATTATCTCTACGCATATCCGCTACTCGCGCGTTATGGTCTGGTGGCCACGTTTTTCGTGGTTTCTGATGCTGTTCTTGGGCGGATGCCGCTGTGGGTTGCGCAATTGCAGTTTGCGATAATGAAAGCACCAGATCTGACGGGTCTGTGCAGGGAATTTGATCTACCTGTACGAGCGGTTGACAAAAATATGGCCGCGCAACAGGAGATCATTAACAAGATTTCGAGCGAGATTAATCGCGCACATCGTGAAGGGCGGGAGGGACTGCTGGAGCGCGCGTTTCGTGCGCTGGACTTCGACCCGCGCCTAGCTGCCAATATCCCGCAAGTAATGACACCCTTGCAGTTGCGCGAAATGGCGGATGCAGGGATGAGTATCGGTTCGCACAGCGCGACGCACGCAATATTGACCAGTCAAGATGCACTCACCGCGCGCGCCGAGTTAGCACAATCCAAACAAGATATTGAGACATTGCTCGGACGTGCAGTCGATCATTTCGCGTTTCCGAATGGTCCAGGAGTGGATAACTTCAGTACTGCAATGGCACAGCTTGCGGGTGAGTGTGGTTACCGCACGGCGAGTACATCGATGCGTGGCGTGTTGTCCAATGGCCGCGCGCTTCACGCGATCCCGCGCTTGAATATCGGTGAAGCCATGAGTCTAGCTGAATTCGCCTTCAAGC
This sequence comes from Pseudomonadota bacterium, assembly GCA_043756885.1. Taxonomy (GTDB): domain Bacteria; phylum Pseudomonadota; class Gammaproteobacteria; genus JADJYF01. The sequence continues at coordinate 2,144 of JAYUQF010000342.1, read as the reverse complement.
TTGAAGAGCATCGCTTTGCGCGCCTGCTGTTCGATATCAAGCCAGTACGCTGAGGTATAGCTTGTGTGTGGCATCGCCGGCGTTCTTTCTACCAACGCGCCAGTTGGTGAACTCGCGGAATTTGCCGGTGCCATGGGGGCCGCTCTAGCGGCGCGGGGCCCCGATGACGCGGGTGTCTGGAGTGACGACAGTGGTCAGATAGCATTAGCGCATCGGCGCCTGGCTGTAATTGACTTGTCGCCAGCGGGACACCAACCCATGCACGCGAGTGGCGGCCGTTACGTCATTGTCTTCAACGGCGAAATCTATAATTTCCGTGAACTGGGACAGCAACTGTGTGCCGCCGGAGTGCAGTTTCACGGTAGCTCGGACACCGAGGTTCTGCTTGAGGCTATCGCTTTGTGGGGCTTTGAGGCGACTTTGCACCGCTGCAATGGCTGTTTTGCACTCGCAGTGTGGGATAAAACTGAGCGCCGCTTGTACCTGGCACGAGACCGTATCGGCGAAAAGCCGCTATTTTATGGGTGGGTTAACGGCCGATTTCTTTTCGCATCAGAATTGAAGGCAATGCACGCTAGCCCCGGCTTCGTGAGCGACATCGACCGCGAAGCTGTCGCCCGTTATTTGCATTTTGGCTACGTTCCTGAGCCCTTATCCATCTATCGGAACATCCGTAAGTTGCCGCCAGCAACGTTCATAACGATGACGGTCAATGCTTTCGGAACCATGCCCGTGCCATGCGCGTACTGGTCTTTACCGCGTGGCTTAGCGTCGGGTGATACCCCGGTTACTGGTACTTTGCAAGACGCCACGTGCGAACTAGGTGAACGGCTCCAGCGGGCTGTCAGCAAGCGTATGATTGCCGATGTGCCGATTGGCGCTTTTCTTTCCGGCGGCGTCGATTCCTCGTTGGTGGTAGCACTCATGTCGAAGACGGCGAGCCAGCCCGTAAGCACATTCAGCATCGGATTTCATGAGGGTGAGTACAACGAGGCACCCGAGGCAGCGCTGATTGCCAGGGCGCTGGGCACCGATCACACTGCATTCTACGTAACCGCTACTGAAGCGCGTGCGATAATTCCGCGACTTCCAACAATTTATGACGAACCCTTGGCCGATACGTCCCAGATTCCGACGGCCATCTTGTCGCAGCTCGCGCGCAAGAATGTGACCGTGGTAATGACAGGCGATGGCGGCGACGAGTTGTTCGGTGGTTATCGCCGGTATCGCAGCTTAGGGAATTTCTGGGCGAGGTTCGGCGCGTCGCCAGGCTGGCAGCGCAGGATGGTAACGTGGATAGCGACGACCGTCACGGCTATGGTCAGCGGCACAATCGTGCAGCAGGCAGCACGGCGACTTCCTGCCCATGCAAATGTGCTGGACCGGTACGAACGCATCAGAAAGTTTTCAAAGTTCAGTGCGTTCGATGACCCTATGCAGATGTACATGTATCTGCTGGCGTTGTGGCCGGAGGTCGATTTTCTGTTACAGGGCGAGCCACAGGTCCCTGGCTCGTCAGGTGTTGTGCACGAGATCCAACCGCGGAGCGCGTTCCTCGACGAGATGATGCATTTCGACGCTGCATCTTATCTTCCCGGCGACATTTTGCCGAAGCTGGATCGGGCGAGCATGGCTTGCGGTCTCGAAGCGCGCGTGCCCTTCCTCGATCATGAATTGATCGAATTTGCGGCCCGTCTTCCGCTCGATTGGAAGATTCGGGACGGCCACGGCAAGATAATTTTGCGTAATCTTCTGGCCACGCAGCTTCCTCAAATCAATTTTTCGAGACCAAAGATGGGTTTCGAACTTCCGATAGGGGCGTGGCTGCGCGGACCACTTCGCGACTGGGCGGAAAATTTGCTGGATCCGGTAAAGCTCCGTGATGGAGGGATACTTCAGCCCGCGCCGATTCTTGCCGCGTGGCGCGAACATTGTTCAGGCCAAAGGGACTTGCGTTATCCGCTGTGGGCAATCCTGATGTTCCAGGCGTGGTACGAGCAGTGGGGCCATGGCGCGGGACGCGGTTCTTCGTTGTGATGAATTTGGTCCGAGTTCAAAATTCCGTCGACGTCGCTGGTGTACGACTGGCTGCGTCATCGGGACGACGTTCGGGGCTACCTCGCAATCAATGTCTTGATTAGTTG
>JAYUQF010000341.1:0-3752 GCA_043756885.1 Pseudomonadota bacterium | reverse complement strand
TCGTCAAGCATACCGAGCTGTCATCGAACGTCGCCATGGCGTATCTCGCTATCCTGCAGAAGCAGGGCAAGCTGCCCCAGGCGATTGATTGGCTGGATTCGGCCTTGGCCACCAATCCCAAGCAGTTCGGTTTGCGCCTGATCTATGCCCGCCTGTTGGCCGATGCCAACCGCTACGAAGAAGCGCGCGTGCAATTTCGCATGCTGGCGACCGAAGCCCCCGACAACTCCGATGTCGTATTTGCGCTCGGCCTGCTCAACTTGCAGGCTAATCGGGTGGATGACGCGGCGAAAAACTTCACGCGCCTGCTTAAACTCGACGCGCGCCGCGACGAAGCCCATTTTTATCTCGGTCAAATTGCCGAAGCGCAGAAACAGCCCGACCGGGCTCTCAAGGAATACGGTCAGGTCCAGGGCGGCGGTAATTATTTCAGCGCGCAGTTGCGCATGGCCCTGGTCAAAGCGGTGCGAGGCCAGACCGACGACGCCATCGCCGCCTTGGACAAAGTGACTCCCGAGGATGATGAACAGCGTTTCAGCCTGGCGCGGGCCAAGGGTGAAATCCTGACCGACAAAAACCGCTATGCAGATGCCATGCGGATCTACGATGCGGCGCTGGCCACAGGCGAATTTCACTCAGATCTGCTTTATACGCGCGCCATGCTGGCTGAGCGTATGGGCAAAATCGACGTTCTGGAAAAGGATTTGCGTACCATCCTGGCGCGTGAACCGGACAATTCCCAGGCACTTAATGCCCTGGGTTATACCCTCGCCGATAACACCAAGCGTTACGACGAAGCGCTGGTCTTGATCTCCCGCGCCTTGGAACTCAGCCCCAAAGATTTTTACGTACTCGACAGCATGGGTTGGGTGCTCTATCGCTTGGGTCGCTTCGACGAGGCGATCAGCTACCTGCAGCAGGCCCGCACCCTGCGCAACGACGCGGAAGTTGCTGCGCATCTGGGCGAGGTGCTGTGGGTCAAGGGTGACCGTGCAGCGGCACAAAAAACCTGGGACGCAGCGCTGCGCGATACACCCAACGATAAAAAAATCATAGAAGTCATCAAACGTCTTAAGCCGTGAGTCTCACGCGCCCCATGCCGCCACTCGCAGTGGCGCTGCGTCTGTGTACGCTGTGCGCAATAGTGACCCTGGGGTGTGCTCAGCCGGGTTTACGAGCGCCGACACCGCGCAAATCACCGGGCGAGCTGCACGCGGCGCACGTGGCTGCTGTAAGCGCTATACACGAATGGCGCCTCGCCGGGCGTCTGGCGGTGCAACGGGGTTATAAGGGTTTTAGTGCCAACCTCGATTGGCACGAAGGGCTGTCGGCCTACTCGATGCGCGTGGCTGCGCCGCTGAATGGTGGCACCTTCGCTCTCGATGGCAATGCCGAAGCGGTGACCCTGACCACACCTAAGGGCGAGATCCATACCGCCGCCGACGCACATACGCTGATGTTTGCGCACCTGGGATGGGCCCTGCCCATTGGGGGGACACGTTACTGGGTCCGTGGTCTGCCCGATCCCGCTCATCCAGTCACGGGCGAGCATCTCGATGACGCGGGGCGCTGGACCGAATTTGCGCAAGATGGCTGGTTAGTGCAGGTGTTGGAATACCGTGTCGCCGCCGGCCTCGACCTGCCCACACGACTGAGCTTTACCCATGACAAACTGAAGGTGCGAATGGCGATTAAATCTTGGGAACAATATTGATATGACTGCCAGACCGTGGCCGGCGCCGGCCAAGATCAACTTGTTTCTCCACATTACCGGTCGTCGCTCCGACGGCTATCACCTGCTGCAAACGCTCTTCCAGTTTGTTGATTACGGTGACAGCTTGTCCTTCGAGGTGCGTGATGACGGCGAGATTATCCGGGTCAGCGAGCTGGCTGGGGTGCCCGCCGCGCAGGATTTAGTAGTACGCGCCGCGCTTAAGCTCAAGGCGCTGACCGGCACCCGCCTTGGCGCAAACATCCGGGTTGATAAGCACATACCCATGGGCGGTGGCCTCGGTGGTGGCAGTTCCGATGCCGCAACGGTGCTGGTGGCCTTGAATGCACTGTGGGCGACCGCCGTGCCCGGCGCAGAACTCGCACGTCTGGGCCTGAGCCTCGGTGCCGATGTGCCGGTGTTTGTGCATGGTGAGGCGGCCTGGGCTGAGGGGGTGGGCGAGATCTTGTGCCCTTGTCCGGTCGACGAGGGCCCCGTGCTGGTTGTCACGCCGGACTGTAATGTCGAAACCCGGGCCGTTTTCAGTGCCGCTGAATTGACACGGGATACCCCGCCAATCACAATGCCCGCCTTTTCGCTGGCTCGGACTCGGAACGATTGTGAGCCCGTTACACGGCGGCTCTATCCTGAGGTTGGTCGCGCCTTGGACTGGTTGTCGGGCTTCGCCACGGCCCGCATGAGCGGCACTGGCGCCAGCGTATATGCATTCTTCGAGACGGACAGCGCAGCCGATTTGGTTGCGCGACAGGTGCCGCCCGTCTGGCGTCATTTCCGTGCGCGGTGTGTGAATCGCTCGCCCCTGCTCGACAGGCTGGCGGCGCAGGGCTCACCCTGAGTGAGAGGCGAGTTGCGCGTAGGCAACCTGAGCACGACACATTAATTTAGACGGCGTGCCCCGTGGCGCGCCGCACGATTGCGCTTTTGGGGTGTCGCCAAGCGGTAAGGCACCGGGTTTTGATCCCGGCATTCCCAGGTTCGAATCCTGGCACCCCAGCCATTTTTCGGGCCAGCACGACGGCCCCACGTAGGTCCGAATTTATTCGCACCATGAAAATCCATCGCACGTTCCGAGCTGGCGCGCGGCGGCATCTGACCAATGAGGGCGCGCCCCGCACATGATCGAAGAATCCATGATGCTGTTTACGGGCAACGCCAACCGGCCATTGGCGCGCGCCATTGGCAGGCATCTGCATATGCCGCTTGGTAAGGCCACCGTTGGCCGCTTCAGCGATGGCGAGATCACGGTCGAGATCGCCGAGAACGTGCGCGGTCGCCATTGCATCGTGATTCAGTCGACCTGCGCGCCCGCCAACGACAACTTCATGGAGTTGCTGGTTTTGATCGACGCGCTGCGACGCGCTTCCGCCCACAGCATTACGGCGGTCATTCCTTATATGGGGTACGCCCGCCAGGACCGCCGGCCACGCTCGGCAAGGGTGCCGATTACGGCCAAAGTTGTGGCCAATATGATCACCTCCGTCGGTACCACCCGCGTGCTGACGGTCGATCTGCATGCCGAACAGATACAGGGTTTTTTTGATATCCCAATGGATAACGTTTATGCCTCGCCGGTGCTGTTGGGTGACATCTGGAAACACGAATACGAAAATCTTATGGTGGTCTCCCCCGATGTGGGCGGCGTCGTGCGCGCACGCGCCATCGCCCGCCAACTCGACAACGCCGATCTCGCCATCATCGACAAACGTCGCCCACGTGCTAACGAGTCGCAGGTTATGAATATCATCGGCGATGTGCGTGGCCGTACCTGCGTGATGGTTGATGACATGGTCGATACGGCTGGCACCCTGTGCCGCGCGGCCGAGGCTTTGAAGGATCACGGGGCGCGCAAGGTGGTGGCCTATTGCACACATCCCGTATTGTCGGGCCGGGCCATCGACAACATTAACAACTCAACGCTCGACGAACTGGTGGTGTGCGACACCATTCCTTTGTCGGAAGCGGCGGTCGGTTGCGAGAAGATCCGGCAGTTGTCGGTGGCCAGCTTGCTGGGCGAATGTAT
>JAYUQF010000340.1:0-10623 GCA_043756885.1 Pseudomonadota bacterium | reverse complement strand
AACATGGAGATGAGGCGATGATTGGCAACTACGTCAAGCATCAAGGCATGGAATATCACAAGCTACATTCGGACCATCAACTCGCGCTGTTTTAAGATACCCCGTAGCTTGCTGCGGGGTTGATCATTTCTTGCGTTCTTTTATCTTCCTCAGAAGAGGATCTTCAGAGCGCACAAAGTCAAACGTTTATTTTGCGGCGGTCGCTAAGCCCGGTTTGCCAGCGGTGTACTCGGAGAACATGCCGAGAGCAACGTGCCGGTCGACGGATTCAAATCCCGCTTCTTGCAAGGCCTGTTGGACAATCTGCGGCGCGACGCAGGCCTCGATCGTGTCCCAATAGTACCGCCAGATTCGGTGGGTTTCGGCGTCGCGCGATTTGAGCCAGGCAATGGGCGGCACGATGTGAGTCATGTACGTTTTAACGATACGGCGATACACCCGATTAACGGGCGGCGTAATCTCCAGCAGACACAACCGGGCGCCGGGCTTCATGACGCGATAAAACTCTGCGAACGCTTCGCTTAGGGACGATAAATGGCGCAGCGCAAAACCCATGCTCACAAACTCAACCGACTCGCTTCGCAACGGGATCCGCTCGCCCCTACCTTGCAGCAATTGCACACCCTCGGGCAGGTGTGCTTGGTCAAGCATGCCTTGACTCGGGTCAACTCCAATCACCAGCGCCGGATCACCAACGATTTTAATCGCTTCGCGCGCAACCATTCCTGTGCCGACGCCGACGTCAAGCAGTCGCATGCCTGAAGTCAGACCCGCGCGGATAAGCGCCTGATGCCGATACCATCGACCACTGCCAAATCCGATCAACCACTCAGTCCAGTCGTAAGAGTGTGCTGTTTGGTCAAATATCTTATTTAGAAACGCGCGGCGGCGCGACTCATCCGGATAGTAATCGGACAGTACCGCGTGCGGCACATAATTCTTAGCGCCATCTTGCGGCATGGCGGCAGGGGTCGCCGAAACGAAAGGTTTTTGGCGATTCAACCCAGTGCCCCGTTAATGCCAATGACTTGGCCGCTAATATAACCGGCGTCCTCGCTGGCTAGAAACCCGACCAGAGCAGCCACCTCATCGGGTTTGCCGGCGCGTTGCATCGGCACCAGATTCTTGATGGCTTCGGCAGTAAACGTACGGTCACTCATGTCTGACTCAATGATGCCTGGTGCCACTACGTTGGCCGTGACGCCACGGCTGGCCACTTCAAGAGCGAGCGAACGCGTGGCGCCATGGATGCCCGCCTTAGCTGCAGCGTAATTGGCCTGGCCGCGATTTCCGATGATCGCTGCAACCGAAGAAATACTGATCACGCGACCCCAACGCGTGCGGATCATGGGCATCAACAGTGGCTGGGTGACATGGAAGAAACCGTGTAATGAGACGTCGATCACGCGGGACCATTGCGCGGTGGTCATCCCCGGCATGACGGCATCGCTGTGAATGCCGGCATTATTCACCACGATCTGAATTGGCCCATCCTCAAGCAGCCGTTCCAAGCACTGTTTGGCCAACTCGGAGTCACATACATCAAATCTGACCGTTTCGGCCGAACCATTTCCCGCTCGAATCTGCGCGACCAATGTCTCACAGGCAGCCGGATTGTTATTACTGTGGGCAATCACGTGTATACCGTCGGCGCACAATCGACGAACGATCGCACCGCCAATTACGCCGCTAGCACCGGTCACAATGGCGCGCTTCATGAGCGCTCTCCAGCATGGGTGGGCGACAAAGCCGGATCATCTTGAGTCGCCATAACAAAAATCACTGCGCTGCGACCAGAGGCTATTTGCTGGCCCTGTGCGCTAACTTCGAAGAAGTATAGGGCGCTCATTGCGTCACAGCTAAGCACCGTTGCACGCACCATCAGATCCGCATCCGTGTCATCTAAATAGGGTCGATTCAGAGCAACACGCCGAACACTGGCCAGCACACCATGGGTAGAGCCGGCGCCTAGTGTGGGTTGAGTCGGCAACTGCAAACCCGCATGCAGGGCCATTGCCTGCGCGGCATACTCGATGGCATTGGCGCTGCCCAAACCTAATGCGCTGCGCAATGGATGGGTGGCTAACAGATGTGTCCGAGTGCTACACAGAATCGTATCCGCCGTACATTCCACGACACATTCAAGCAAGCACATCGCGCCGGTATGCGGCAGCAAGTCGCGAATTTGCGCCGCGTTCAGTTGCATGGCACTACCCGCATTTTGAGTGCCTGTCCGTCCATGGCTAAGACCTTAACTTCGATGGCCACAGTCCCGGCAAGGGCCACTAGGAGTGGCAGGCTACGCGCCGCCGGAACGCCGGCGCGTAGCGCTTCAAGATCGGGCTGAGCCATCGCCATGTCGCCAGCACTCTCCACCAAACCCTGTAGCGTTATCCTGGCGAGCGCGTCCGGCGCGTTATGCGGCCCTAAAATCATCGCCACCGCCATCGCACCGCAAATCGGACGCTTTGCATGCAACGGTGCTGGGTAGGGAACGTCATAGGCAACAAAGCCCACGGGCTCTAGATCGGTTACGACCATCGTCGCCGCTTCGAGGAATCCAGCGGCAAAACTGGCGTCGTGCGCGCAAATGCTCGCCGAAGCCTGCATAGATCCGGTTGCGATGCTCCAATATCCGGCGGCCGCGTTGTGCACCGAATTGGTGAACCGGGTGGGAGACAGGAACGGATCGGCTTGCGCCAACGCTTCGCACAGGTCGTGGCAGTTTTTTCCGTCGCCCCCCGACGAAGCGAAGACCATTTGCGTGTCCTCCGCGCGCACCCGCGTTTGAGCGAATACCTGATGGGCCGCCGCCAAGGCAATTTTCACCGATAGTGGGACTCGCCGTCGCTCTGCTGAGGCCAACCCCTCCGGCGGTGGGATCACGGGTTCGGTCAACTCGTACGGATGCAGGCCATTCAGCACGGGCCTAGCCTGATCCCAATCGGAAAATCCCGGACCAATCAATCCGACAGCCAGGATAGACAGGTTCATCGGCCAGCTCCTGAGGCGAATATCAGGGCGGCGTTTGCTCCACCGAACCCGAATGAATTACTCATCACTCGGGAGATCTGGCGTTGTTCGCCGAACAATCGATAATCGGATTTAAGCGCCGGGTCCACCACCTTGGCATTCAAGCCACCTGGAATCATCCCATGGTCGAGTGCCAACAACGAAAGGACGGCCTCAAGACCACCGGCCGCGCCTAAGGTATGTCCCACGGCGCCCTTGGTAGAGCTCACCGGTACGCTATCACCAAACACCGAATACATAGCAGCGTCTTCGGCTGCGTCATTACTTGGCGTCGCTGTACCGTGCAGGTTAACGTAGTCGATTTGAGCCGGCGCGCATGCAGCACGCCGCAACGCGTCACGTATCGCGCGCTGTGCACCAAGACCTTCGGGATGAGGCGCGGACATATGATGGGCGTCACTTGATTCGCCGTAGCCGGCGAGCACTGGTGATGCCGCGTTTTGCGGTGACGGACGCTCCATAAGAATAAATGCAGCGGCTTCGCCGATTGAAATTCCATTCCTCTCGGCGCCATAGGGCTGGCAGGCATTTGGCGCCAGCAGTTCCAATGAGCCAAACCCGTATAGTGTCGTTAGGCATAACGTGTCCACGCCACCCACGATGGCCGCATCGACTAGACCAGCCTGCACGGCGCGCGCGCCACTAGCGAACACTTTCGCGCTAGACGCACACGCAATCGATCCCACATTCATGGGGCCGGTGAGAGCGAGGTAGGCTCTCACGAAGGCAGCGAGCGAGCCCATGTTTTGGGTCTGCGCATAATGAAACCCATCAGGAAGTGCACCGGTCACCGCGTCACGGTGCCGATAGGCCAATTCGGCGTTGAGCAAGCCCGAGGTACTGGTACCCAGAAAAACGCCTATTCGGTGCTGTCCGTAGCGGGCGCGAACACGCTCTACCGCCGCCAAAAAATCGTCCTGCAGCAAACCGACCTGGGCGAGTCGGTTGTTGCGGCAGTCAAATCGCTCCAACCCGTTGGCAACGGGTTGGTCGTCCAAACCGTCCACCTCACCCACCCAGGTGCGTAACGCCACGTCCAGAAACTGACACGGTTGCAGGAATGTTCGTTCGGCGTTTAAGACACTGCGGGTTGCTGTCAGGCCGCGTCCAGCGCAGCTGGTGGCTGTGTAAGCGGTGATGGCCATCGGCATGGATTCAATCATCGGAACAATCCGAACGTTTCGTTGCAATCAGTAATACGTTCGAAAACAAGGTTCCCTCACTCATGGGTTCGGTTTTGACTGTAAATCCAAGCTGACACAACAACGCCTCCCACGCCGACAGCTCACGACAGTAAAGCCGCGAAAGTCGGTGACCCCGGCACCAGGTAACCACACCATCCACCCATTGGCTGACCATAAATCTGAGCCCACCACTGGCGTCCCCGATGCGCAGCAGCAGCACGCCTTCCGTGGTTAGGGTTCGGCGCACGGCCTGCAACACCCGCTCCTGCTGAGCGTACGGCAGATAGTGCAACACATCGAAAATGACCACAGAATCCGCCGAAGGAAACGGCGTGCTCGCGATATCGCCCTGCATAAACCGGGCTGCATCGCCCAGGGCTTGACGGCCCCGTTCAATGTCACCGGACATCGAGTCAATGCCGATGATATTCTCAGCGCGCGGGGCTACCGCCCAAGCTGTTGGCCAACCGGCGTTCTGGGCTCGCTGTTGCGCAGCGCGAATCAGCGCGGCGAGAACTCCCTGCCCGCAGCCCAAATCCAAAATAGTCGCCGCGTTGGAAAGGTAACCGTTGCCCAGAACGAAGCGAAACACTGGATCACCAAGCAGCTTGCCGCGCGCAAAACCATAGGCAAATCGTCCTACATGACGGTAGGCTTGCGCGGCCGAGTGCGCGAGCGGCCGATAGTCGGACGCACTAATCACGATGGCGACCCGTCAAACGCGGTGTTCAGCGCAACACTGCGTAGCGACAGAGCATCCAAGCGGGCAAGTAACGCAGGCAACACTTGCAAGATGACCGGTTGAGCCGAACGCATGCGGGCACCGTGGCCGTCATGCAACAGCAAGATGTCGCCACCAGCCAGATTATGCGCCAGGCGATTGAAGACCGGCTCTGGCTTGACTTGCACGGTATCGAATCCGCGCCGCGTCCAACTCACCAAGCGTAGCCCCAAATGCGCCAACACGGGCTGCAACCACGGATTGCGCATCCCGGCCGGTGCCCTGAAAAATGAAGGGTGCGTGCCGGTGACATTCCATGCACTGATCTGGGCATTTTTAATCTCAGTCAACAGTCCTTGTGTACCGCGAAACGCAAACCGATGGCTATGTGTCTGGGTGTGATTCTCGATCGTATGGCCCAATTCGATGATACGTCGAGCCAGTTGTGGAAAGCGCTCCAGTCGCTCTCCAACGCAAAAAAAGCTGGCGTAGGCGCCGGCGTCTTCGAGTAAATCCAGTACCTGGGGCGTCACGAAGGGATCGGGTCCGTCATCAAACGTCAAACACACCTGATTTCGTTCGCGCGCATGAGTCGATAGTCGGGTAATGTTTGGACCAAGCAGTGCACTACGCGGCAGCATGCTCGCTGCGGACAGTGCGAGATGATTGGTTGCGACGCCACCGGCCCACCACGCGAAGTGAGCTGGGTCGGCCACCAGGCCGACAGTCATGGCGCCGTGCCACAACATCGAGGTTTTCATACAAGATGGCCACGGTACACTCACCTGTTCGATCCGATCCGACGCATCATCAAGCATGTTTTTGTTCTGCGTCGGGCGGTGCGATAACGCCGGCAAATCGATTCAGTGTTTCGTCCCATAGTGCCGCCCAGGTCGGCCAGTCATGTCCTCCGGCTGTGACGATGACCTTACCCGGCACGAGATATGCGGCCAATGCCGCGTGTGCCTTGGCGAATCGATCCTGCTGCCCGTAAGCGAGGATGAAATTGGGCCGAAGCGGCATGTCAACAACATAGGCTTTTAGCCAGTGATGCAAAGATAACTCCCAGGCGAGCATCGTTGCAGATGTCGACGCGTCCCATTGCGCCAGCCCACCGCCGCGATCAATTTCGGCCAACGCCAGACGTGTGCCAAGGTAGGGGGCCAAAGCGATGATGCCTTCGATCCCGCCGTGCTTGGCCGTGTAGAGCATCGCGCCGAGCGCGCCCATGGAAATTCCAGCCAGCCAGATTCCTTTATAACCACGCCTTTTCGCCGGTGCAATGATGTCTTCATCAAGGCGACGGGCGAGTGATCCGTCTTGGACGTAGCCCAGGTGCGAGTCCAAGGCGACAATATCCAACGCCAAGTTCCGCGTGCGAACGGCACGCACAAAACCTGCGCTAAAGAAATCGTCTGGTTGATCAAAAGCGCCCGGCATCATCACCAACAAATTCTGGCACGTCGCCGGTCTACCGACTGAATCGGTGATCGTTCGCATCGCTACGGTGGCCGCTTTCAGACTCAGACAGCCTCCTGTAATCGACACAACGGCGTTCGCAACGAACGAAGATCGCGCAAACTTTTCATGTACCAATTGCGGTGCTCAGCGGCCATTATCGCCCATCCAGGCTGCGGACAACAAAAGCACCAGCGGTGCGCCAAGGCCAACGGTCGTGCCCAGCGCCGAGAGTAATGGCACGCTCGACGCGGCGAGTACGCCGTACCCGAGTAGCGTTGTCGCATTGGCCAAGGCGAGTGACGCCAGAATCGTCGGATCCCGAAAACTGTCGACAACATAGTCAGCCAGTAGCAGTGCATAGTTTGACCCGATAGCCACGACCAACAAGAGTCCAACTAAGTGCAGCAAATTCATCGGCTTTCCGGCCAAGGCGAGGCCGGCGACCACAAACACGAGCGCGCCGAGCACCGGAATGCTCACGCGTATGACTTTAGCGACAGTGCCCAGGCGCAGCCACAGTAACGCCGCGATTGCGAGTCCGCCAAGCGCGGACAACATTATCGCCTCCTCCAGATAGCCAGCATAAAGCCTGTTGGTTTGTGCTGTAAGGTCGAGGACGTTGATGGTGGTGCCTTGCAACGTCGGTAGCGCTCGCGCTATTTGTTCGACACTCACCGGCGACTCGTGACGTTCGCGCAACGGTAAGATGGCTGTGCGTTGCTCGCCCTGGCGAATCAATAATGGCTCTAGTTGCGTCGCTAGTTGTGTACCGATCAAATCGGTACGACGCAATGGCACGCGCGTGCGCGACGCTTGCACATCCGATACAAAATATTTCAGGCTGTCCGCACCGATGGGCAAGCCTCGGCTTGCCAGATCAAGCCGCCCCGTTAGCGTCGCCGCGTTGGGTAGCGCGCGTTGACGTGTTACCTGAATGCTGGGTGGTGGCAAAACCATGGTCGGTGAACTGAATCCGGCCAGCTCTCCGTCCTTGACCATCATATCCAAGGCCAGAGACACCTGAAACGTTGCTTCCAACAGCGCGTCTTCGTCGCCGTTTGATTGAACGAGTACTAGTACGCGTGCGCCCTGCTCGCCCACAGCGTTGCGCAATGTAGCGTCCAATGCCTGTGCGCTTTGCGTGATTGGATTGAGGGCGGCGATGTCCTTGTCCCACAATCGGTCGCGCTGCGTGACACAAAACGCCGCCGCGACACACGAAGCCAATAACAACGCGCCCCGTGCTCTGCGCAACTTGCTCAGAACGCCGTGCAAAGTCCGGCCCGCCGATACGAGCGAACGGGGATTGAATGCCATCGGAGTTAAGGCCGGCAACACCCAGCGGGCGACCAGAAAGCCAGCGGTCAGCCCGGCCATCGAAAAGACCGCCAATTGCGCGAGCCCCGGAAATCCAGACCATAACAGTGCAGAAAACCCCACGAATGATGTCACCACACCCAGCCCGATTGTGGGCCAGAAACGGGGCGGGGAACTTCGCGCCATAGCACCGGGCTCACGCGCGACGCCGGCCAAATGATAGATGGCGTAATCAACGGTCTCACCAATCAGCGCCGCACCAAACCCCAAGGTCAAACCATGCAGCGAGCCGAATGTTAGCGCCACGGCGGCGGCACCCACGACCACCGCAGAGACCATCGGCACCAAAGTCAGCATCAGCGCCCAGGGCGAACGAAACACAATGAGAAGCAGCAGCACAATCAGACCGGCACCAATCGCGCTCAGGCGCGCCACGTCGTCACGTATTGAACGCCTGGATTCAACCGCGAATGTAGCTGCGCCGGAGATCACCATGTTAATTTGGGCCAGGTCAGCGTGTGCACGCACGACCGAGAAGGCTGTGCGGATTCGCTCGAGCAACCGTTCCTGCGAATCCAAATCACTGCCCGACACGGTGCTTTGGATCAGAAATAGCAATTGTGTGTGATCTTGGCTGACCCACACACCACCCTCGGACTGGACGGTGTCGCGTGGCATCATTGCTTGGATTGCATGAACGAATTCCCCGGTTGGGTCACGCAGGATATGTTCTTTGCCAAACAAACCCATCGAGGTGCTCAGAAGTTGAATCGACGATTGCATCGCAGCGCGCAGGGCCACTACGGAAAATGATTCCTCATTCACGGTGGGTGACAGCAGATAGCGGGCCTCAAATATCAGTTTTTCGTCAAGACGAAAACTGCCATTTTGGCCGTTCAGAACGGCACGTACCTGCGGATCGGACTGCCACCGCTGAGCAAGTTGGCGCGACAGTTCGGTGCGACGACCCACTGGCGCGCCGCTGACGGCAACCAACAACCCTTGCGCGCTGGCCCCTGAATTGATTCCCTGCACAAGTAGCGCTTGTTGCGCCGTGGGATGGCGTGGCAGGAAAACAGACATATCGGTCAAGAAAGGGACCCTTGTAATCGCTACGACTGAAAGCCCCAGCGTGATGAGCCAGATCCACAATATCGCGCGGGGACGTGCGCCGCTAACTACCACGGCAAAATGGTAAGTATCGAGCTGTCGCCATTAGCGAGTTCAACTGCAATTGATCTGAGTTGACCGAGGTTGCCGCGCGCGCGCACGTGCGACAAAATCGCCGACGCGCTTGCGGCACGCGGCGTGCAGTGCACGGTCCAATCCGACTCGGATCCGACGAGCGATAAAGTGAAGGCGGCGCTCAGTGCCTTGAGATCACCGCTCACAAATCCACGAATGCCAATGGCCAATGATCCGATTCCATGGGCGTCGGCGATCAGCAAGTCGCGCCGAAAGGCCCCTTGTGCAACGGATACCGTATCGCCATCGAAGGTAAACGTTTCGGTCTGCGGTTTAAGCGTACGCTTAACTAATCGGGACGGTGCTGCGAACTCTAAGACGCCAGAGGATTCAATCACCCCTTTCACTTCAAAGATATGGCGGTGCTCGACAAAACGCGCTTTGAGCGAATGCTTACGCACCAAATGGGCGAATAAAGTATCCAAATCCCAAGTGGTGGTGGGAGCCGCACCAATCGCGGCGCAGCAAGTCAGGAACAGTCCCATCGCAATCACGATGCGTCGCGCACGCGTGTGGCGTCGGTCAGTGGCGCTTGCCATGACTCGGCAACTGGGCGCTAGTGGGCGCCGTGTCATTGGCTGCCTTCCAGAAGTCATAAAAATTGAACCAGTTGTAGGGGGCCAGATGGCAGAATCGTTCCAGGTGTGCGGCGTAGGCGTGCACAGCCGACGCAATAGCCTGCTGGCGCTCTGGGCCACGCCCCACACTTAGAAAATCACCGACCCGGGCGAAGTGCAGTTGATAGCGATTGCCACCGAGATACAAACCAGCCATGGCGACGACTGGGCACCGCAGGACCGATGCCATCCTGAAAACCCCACTCGGAAACAGTGCTTCGTGTCCAAGAAACAGAACCGGAACCGTCGCCTCCTCGCCAAACGAACGGTCGGCCAGCAGGCCGACCATATCACCGCGATCGAGCCGGTCGTTAATGACTAGCATTGAGTCGGACCGACCTAGGGCCACAATGTCGTCGCGCAGAGTCGGATCGATGGCACGTAGAAAACGGCCGATCTTTTGCGCGTTCTCTTCGAACATGGCCATGGCAACGCGTCGGCCCAAATGGCGCAGGCCGACGGCTCGCAATGATTCCAAGCTACCGATGTGAGCACCGACTAGAAATACACCTTTTTTTTCGCCCAGCAACGCGAGGAGGTGCTCCTCACCGACTATTTGAATATCAAACTCGTCTTGGCGGCCGCTCAGAAAGAAAATCCGATCCAGGATGGTGGCCGAAAAGGTCACGTAATGACGATAGGTATCGCGCCAGCCGGCAGGACGTCCCAACACACGCGTCAGGTAATGGGCCGAATCGGCGCGCGCAGCTGGCGTTCGTAGCCAAAAGAATGCAGCAATCGGCCAGAGCAACAAACGCGCCATGCGGCGCCCGGCGAAATTGGTAATCCGCAACATGATGCGCAGCCACCATTCACTACCGCGCTCGGCACGTTCTGTCCACTCAGCGGCATTCACGGCGTGTCGACGGCGCCAACCCGCAAGGCACCGGTGACGACGGTTTTGTTGTCCACACGCGCGGTGAAACGAATCGTCTCGCTAGTGATCTCCCATTCCAGATGAACCTCATGGCTTGGTCTGACTGGACGCAAAAATTTGCTCGACAATACTTCAAGTGGATACGCCAGCGAAGGCTTGTCAACGAGT
>JAYUQF010000339.1:0-3771 GCA_043756885.1 Pseudomonadota bacterium | reverse complement strand
CCCCTGGCGCCGATAACAACACGGCCACCTGCAAGGGGAAACAATGTTCACCATACAAATCCTGATGCAGATGGTTGTAGTCGCCTGCGCCATAACGCAATAACAAAGGTGTGGGCCGCTGTTGACCGGCGGCGTGGCAGCGCGCGAGAAAGTCTTCGTGTTGAGCTGGAAAGCGCGGCGCCAGGCCCATGCGCTCATACCAAGCGTTAGCGAGCGGCGCGAGCGATGTATAGAGCTGCGTACGCAGGGTGTTGATGGTGGGTGGCAAGGGGTAAGAAAAATATTGATACTCGCCGCGGCCATAACCATGGCGCGCCATCACCACCCGGCTGCGAAACGCAGCTTCTTGCGGGTACAAGGCCCTGATTGAGGCACAGCCCTCGGCATCAAGCAGGCCCGGCACCACCGCAGCGCCGCCGGCATCGAGCGCTGTGCTGACAGCCGGCCAGTCGATAAGCGGCAACTCAGGTCTCACGCTGGCTCTCGCGTGCGAGCAACGCACGTTTGCGCTCCACACCCCAGCGATAACCGGACAACCCACCATTGTGACGCACCACACGATGACAAGGAATAGCCACCGCCACCGGATTGGCAGCGCAGGCCAGCGCTACCGCGCGCATCGAACGTGGCGCGCCTATACGCGCGGCAATCTCAGCGTAACTCGCGGTGCGCCCCGCAGGAATGGCACACAAGGCCTGCCATACACGTGCCTGGAACGCGGTACCGCGCAAGTCGAGTGGCAGATCTAAACCCAGTGCAGGCTGTTCAACAAACCCGACCACCTGCGCCACCCATTGTTCAAATTCATCATCTCCACCGTGTAGGGTGGCGGCGCTGAAGCGCAGTTCGAAATCGTGCAATAGCCGCGCCGGATCGTCCCCCAGTTCGATGGTGCAGATGCCGCGCGCTGTGGCCGCCACCAGGATCGCGCCCAGCGCGCACTGGCCGACCGCGAAGCGAATAGTCTCACCCTGACCACCGGCACGAAAACGCGCCGGCTGCATGCCGAGTGTGCGTGGCGCCGCATCGTAGAAGCGGCCATTGGAATTAAAGCCCGCCGCGTAAACCACCTGCGTGACACTGTCACCTGCCTCAAGGCCACACCGCACGCGCGCGGCGCGGCGGGCGTCGGCATACGCTTTGGGTGTGACACCGGCGATACGCTTGAAGACCCGATGAAAATGAAACGGGCTGAGCCCCGCACCGGCAGCCAGCGCAGTGAGATCGGGTGTTTGTTCTGCGCTTTCGATCAAACGGCAAGCCTCGGCGACCAGTGCCGCATGACGAACGGCGCGGGGCGGTTGGTCGGGCTGACAGCGTTTGCAGGGGCGAAAGCCCGCTGCCGTGGCAGCTGCAGTGCTGGCATGGAAAGCGACGTTTTCACGTCGCGCCAGGCGCGCCGCGCAGGACGGCCGGCAATATACGCCGGTGGTGCGCACCGAATAAAAAAATTCTTCATCGGCCTGCGGGTCACGGTTGATGATGGCCGCCCAACGCGCGTCGTCATTCTCGAAGTTTGTGTGTGCAGGGCTGTTATCGGGTATCGCTGTATGCATGGTGTAGACCTCCAGTAGCACAACCGTCGGCTGTGGCAGGGCTATAGTCCCGTAGCGGGCCGCTGCGCACACTCCGGGTCTTGCGATTGAATTCGAGCGGCTGCGAAGGCATCTCGCTGGAACGGGTGAGCCGCGGCCGCAGCTGCTCAGTACTGAGGCTAGAATACCCGCTCCATGCTCGACCTTAATCATAGTCGCACCGCCGAGGCTACCGCCGCCATCCGCGCTTGTCATGTGCGCTATGACTCGCCGCTGGTATTTGATGATCCCTTTGCCGCCCAGCTGACCAGCCCTCGGTGGCGCGCGATTGCCGGCAACCCCTTGCTTTATTGGCCCATCGTGCGCGGGCTGCTCGCACCGCTACGCCCAGTGCACGGCTGGATATTGGTGCGCGATCAACTGACGGTCGACGACCTGCGGCTGTTTGTCGCCAGTGGTGGGCGCCAGTATGTGTCGCTAGGCGCCGGGTTTGATTCCATCGCCTTGCGCCGTCCGGAGTGGCTGCGGGGGGTACACATTATCGAGGTCGATCATCCTGCGACCCAGACGGTCAAGCTGGCACGCATGACAGCCACTGGCGTGAGGCTGCCCTTACCCGACTTCGAAACTGTGCCGCTCGACTTCGAAAAAAATAATCTCGGCGACGCCCTGGGGCGCTCAGGCTTTGATACAACCCAGCCCGCCTTTTTTGCCTGGCAGGGTGTCATCTACTATCTGACCGCTAACGCGATAACCGACACCCTCGCGCATATCGCTGCACGCGCAGCGCCGGGCAGCGAACTGCTGTTTGATTTCCTGTTACCAGAATTTGCTTTGCAAGGTGGCCGTGGCCATGTGTGGTCCCTGACCCACATCATGACCACGCGCATGGGCGAGCGCTATATCAGCTATCACACGCCGGAGCAGCTGCAAAGTTTGCTTAACGCGGTTGGCTTTGATCTTGTCGAAGTGCAGCGCGATCACGAACTCGAAGCGCGCTACTGCGCTAATCGTCGCGACGATTTGACGGTGATGCACGGCTTTGGCATCGCGCGCGCCAGACGACGCGGGTAACAGCAAAGGCGATCGCGCCGACCGGTTCTATTTCGCCTGGTGCACCCGCACCAAGCCCGCTTTCAAAGCCATCAGACACAGCTCCACATCACTGCGCAGCGCTAGTTTGCGCCGCATATTGCTGCAATGGGTTTGCACCGTCTTAGGCGCCATGTCGAGTTCTGTCGCGATTTCTTCGGTTGCATAACCACGAGCCAGCAGAGCCAGGACCGCCAATTCCTTGGGCGTCAAATCACGCAGCTTGTTGGCTGGACCCTTGTCGCGCACGTTTGTGGCAAGGTGGTAAGCCACGTCGGGCCCGATGGCGAGGTCGCCACGCGCGACACGCCGAACGTTGTCCACTAAATCGCGCGTTGAGATGCGCTTGGACAGAAAGCCACGGCCGCCAGCTTCGAGCAAGCTCAAAGGGTAGTGGCCTGCGGCGAAGGCCGACAAGCCGATGATGCGCAAGCGTGGTTCAATGGTCAGAAGTTCGCGCGCCACGCCCACGCCATCCTCTTCGCCGAGTTCCATGTCGAGCAGCACGACATCGACCGCCTGCTGCGCGACAAATTGACAAGCCGCAGCGCCGGTATACGCACTGCCGACTACGGCGATGGCGTGGTCAGTGCTCAGGCGTTGCGTAAGCAATTCGGTGACGAGTTTGTGATCATCCACCACATAGACGCGGTAGGGTTGCGGTAGCGACGCGTATTCCTGCATGTGCACGCACTCCCTTTTGCATGAGGGCAGGTTTCCCGTTCTATTGCGGGAATGGCGAGATGTCATGCATCCCTGCCAGCGGCCATTATGCGGCGACCTGCGTGAAACGCGTCAAGCCCATTAATGGTAGGTGTTCAGGTCAACAAAAGTGGTGGGTCCAGGCAAGGCAGGGATTTAGCCGCTGTGCGCCAGCCGTCCAGGGTGGTCGGGGAAGGTCACCGAAGAAAAAATTGGTTCGCCAGTAAAACCTGTGGGTAAGTTCTGGCTCGGGTAGTTTTCCAAGCGCATGATAGAACTCGATTTCCATCATGCCAAAGGTCCGGAAGCCGTAGGCTTTTCTCGTGGTGACTCTGGCTTTGTTGTTTAATCACTGCGGGTAAATTCCCCGCCGCTTGCGGCGTAGACTTTATGGATGAGCGACTATATCCACAAGAGCCATAATGTAACGGTGCTGATGTAC
>JAYUQF010000338.1:0-3778 GCA_043756885.1 Pseudomonadota bacterium | reverse complement strand
CGCCGATGGCCGCTTCGGACGGTTCGCCACGGGCGACGGGCACACTGATTCCAAAATGTTCAGGGTCGATATAACGGCCAAGCTCAAGGGCGCGACGTTCGATAGTTTCCCGCGCAAGACGTGCTTCATCGGGGGTGATGACCGAGGTCAGCCAACCGTCGCCGGCGCGTGCAACCCGCTCCAGAGCCAGCGGCCCTTTGCCTCCCAACCATACTTCGAGCGGTTGCTGATAAGGCCGTGGCTCAAGTGCGAGTTGCTCAAAGCGCGCAGCATGGCAAGACGATGTCACTTGCCCGCCGTCCCACCAAGTGCGCAACAGGTTAAGGATCTCTTCCAGCGCGGCGCCGCGGTCACCCTGCTCGTAGCCCAGGGCGGCGCGTTCAGCAGCAGTGCCCAGGCCCGGTACAAACGACAACAGCAAGCGCCCGTTCGAAAGCTGGTCGAGTTGCGCGAGCTGCTTGGCCAGCCACAGGGGATTGCGCCCCAGTGGCACGATATTGGCGCCCAGCTTGAGGCGTTTAGTGCGTCCCGCCGCGTAGCACAGGCTGAACAACGGGTCGCCTTGGCAGCCGAGCGGAATATCCGACAGCCACACGGTGTCGAAGCCGAGCTGCTCACAATGTTGCAGATAATCATCGAACTGACTCGCCAACAGGGCCGATGCGGGCGGGGTCACGGCGAAGCGGATTTTGATCGGCTGATACATCGTCTGCGCGCCTCAGGTGGAAGGACAATGCTGCGCGCTGAAGGCCGCGATATCCGCCGCCAGGGGTGCAGCACCGGCGCCCAGGGTGATGGAGTAATGATTGGTGTCGGCCAACTCGTGCCAGGACAACGCCGGGTTGGCCGCACACCGCGCACGCACCGCGGCGACGGGCATCAGGGGTTCGGGCTGATTGAGCAAACCGCGCGTGGCGGTAACCAGCAGGGTTGGCACGCGGATCTCATCCATGAGCGTGACCAGCTGGGGCTGCATAGGCCCCAGTCCATCTTCGCGCACGGCAGCCTCCCGCACCCGACTTTTGAAATGAGGCGCAGCGCCCGTCAAGTCGTAATCGAAATACGCCTCAAGCTCAGCGTTCCATGCCCCGTTGTCTTGAAAAGCGGGATGTTCGCGCCAAAACGCGCGGTAGGCGTCGCGACTGTCAAACTCCCGCGACAGGCGCGCGAGCGCCGGCCCCAGGATCTTTTCGAGCAAAGCGCTCGGTGCGAGCCCTTCAGGAAGTGGCAAGGCCACACCACCGTCGACCAGCACCATACTGGTCAACCGCTGTGCCTCGCGCGTCGCAAAGTGCACACCAATATAAGCGCCCATCGAGTGGCCGACGAAACAGACCTGCGTCAGGCCAAGGGCGTCGAGCACAGAGCAGAGATCGTCCACATGCTGCAGCAGACCATAGGGGCCAGGCAATTCATTGCTTGCACCGCGACCGCGCAGATCCGGTGCGATGATGTCATGACCGGCCAGCGTCGGATCGTTCACAACCCGCGCCCAGGCGAGATGGGAGGCCGAGATGCCATGCACCATAAGTAACGGTGCACCGGCACCGCTGCCCGACCATCGGGCCACCGTCATCGGTCCACCACGAACATCAACTTCGACAAGCGACTTGCTTCGCGCCATAGTGACTCCCACCCTTGATCCGTCTTCGATGCTGTCATCGTAACAAGGAGCGAGCATCATTGATGAAGCACCTCCTCTTAGTTCACCACTCCCAGACCGGCAGCACCGCTGCCATGGCCCAGGCGGTGCTGGACGGGGCTCGCGACCCGACTATTGAAAACGTCGAATTGCGGGTCGCTTCGCCGCTGGCTGCCGATCTCGAAGACCTGCGCTGGGCCGATGCCATAATCCTCGGCACGCCGGAGAATTTTGGCTATATGTCGGGCGCGCTCAAATATTTTTTCGATCACATTTATTATCCCGCACTTGACCACACTCAGGGCCTGCCCTACGCCCTGTTTATTAAAGCTGGCAACGATGGCAGCGGCGCGGCCAACGCCGTACATCGCATTGTCACGGGCCTGCGCTGGCGCGAAGTGCAAGCGCCATTGATCGTGGTGGGCGACATCGATGCCAAGGCACTCGCTGCGTGTCGCGAACTTGGCATGGTGCTGGCAGCCGGCCTCGACGCGGGCCTGTTCTGATGCTTGTCAGGCAAATGTGTGCCAAACACGTTTTGAACGCCGCACAAACGGTGTGATGTTTTAGAATGAACACAACGCCCGCCTTGAGATTCACCCATGCCGTTTGATGACTCCGTGCGTATGCCCACGTCTGCCCCCGACAGCTACGTTGGCGATTTGCGCAAGACCGGCATCGCGCCGGATTTCTGGTATCCGATCGCGCGCTCGCGGGATCTGAAAGCCGGTAAGCTGTTGGCGGCCAGCTTTGCTGGTGCACCTATCGTGCTGGCACGCACGGCCCAGGGCACCGTGATGGCGCTCGAAGATCGTTGCGCCCATCGACAGGTGCCTTTGCATGTTGGCGTCGTAGCGGGCAATTCCATTCGTTGTGGTTATCACGGCTGGGAGTACAACGCCGAGGGCAAGTGCGTCAGCGTGCCCTATCTTGACCGCTGCAGCATGAAGCCCAACAACGTACGGCACTATCCGGTGCGCGAAGCGTATGGCCTGTTGTTCGTTTTTCCGGGCAATGGAGCGCGCGCCGAGGCCACACCCTTTCCCCATGTTCCGTCGGCCAGCGACCCGGCCTATAAAACCCGCTATCTCGATCGCCGCATCAACTGCCACTACACGTTCATGCACGAAAATCTGATGGATATGAACCATCAATTCCTGCATCGACGTTTGATGGGCAGCATCAAGACCATCTTCCTTGACACACGCCAGGGCGCGGACTGGGTAGAAACCGATTACACGTTTCATCGTGCCAGTGGACGCCAACCCCTGGGCGAAAAATTCATGCTCGGTAAACGCCCGGACACACGGCCCGAAGATCGCGACCTCATGACCATTCGCACCGAGTATCCCTATCAGACACTGAAGTTCTGGACTGCCGGCAGTACCGTGCCGGCGCTCGACCTGTGGAATGTCTATATTCCCCTCGATAGCGCCCAACGTACCAATCGCACCTTTGGCCTCATGATGATCCGCCGGCCTGATATGAAGGTGCTGCTGGATATCTTCTGGCCCTTCATCGTGTGGTTCACCAATGGCATCTTCTCTGAGGACCGCCGCATCTGTGAACTCGAACAGGCGGCCTTTGACCGACAGGGCGCCGATCTGAACCAGGAGATCTTTCCCGCCATCCGCAATCTGCGCAAAGTGCTGGCGGATAACGGCGTCGCGGCGAGCTGATACTAAGCCCCCGTAGGTGCGAATGTATTCGCACCTACGATAAATCCGCTAACCAGTCCCTCGGTTTCAAAAAATCCGTATACAACTTTTCCTCCGCCGAACCCGCCTCTGGCGTCCAGCCATAACGCCACTTCACCAACGGTGGCAGTGACATCAGGATCGACTCCGTACGCCCGCCGGTTTGCAGACCAAACACCGTGCCGCGGTCGTACACCAGGTTGAACTCGACATAACGACCGCGTCGATATAGCTGGAAGTCGCGCTCGCGTTCGCCAAACGGGGTAACACGACGACGTTCAACGATGGGGCGATAAGCTTCAAGAAAATGGTCGCCCACCGCGCGCGTAAACGCGAAGCTTTGGGCAAAGCCCCACTCGTTGAGGTCGTCAAAAAACAGTCCACCGATACCCCGCTGCTCATCGCGGTGTTTGAGATAAAAGTAGTCGTCGCACCATTG
>JAYUQF010000337.1:0-10668 GCA_043756885.1 Pseudomonadota bacterium | reverse complement strand
CGGCGGGTGGCAGGGGCAATAACGAGCTGAGGCTGGGCTGCACGGCTGACATGGGTACGTCTCGGGCTTGATGTGCGTCTATGCTAAGGCCGCAACCGATGGGCCGCCAGCACGGCGGCGCGAGCGATATTTTGCCTGGGTGTCAGGCACGGCCTAACGGCCACATAGGGCGCACACGCTCTAAGCCGACTGACAAATACCGGTTCACCACTCCTGGGTCGTGGGTGCATCGCCCGCTCGTTCAGTTGTGGGTGACGAAGTCGATGACCAGGCGATTGAACTCTTCGACATGTTCAATCATCGCCCAGTGTCCGCAGCGGTTGATCAACACCAGACGTGAATTCGGAATATGCGCGACCAACAGCAGCGAGTGCTCGTAGTGCACCACTCGATCGTCACGGCCGTGAATCAACATGGTTGGCGCAGTGATGCCCATCATTTGTTCCAAACTCGCCATCTGCGGCACTGGCGAACCTTTGGGTAAACCAGCCAGGAAGTTTTTCAAATGTTCGGGCTGGGCACTGGCGGCTTCCGAGCGCGCGCGGCACAACGCTTCATTGGCGAAGCGTTTGTCGAAACACATGATCTCAACCAGGCGACGCATGGCCTCGGCGCTTGGGGTGCGATAGGCCTCGATCAGCACTTTCAAACCTTCGCTCGGGCCATCGCCGGCGCTGAACAGCTTGGGTGCGCGATTGGCCGGCGCCCCCATGGTGATGAGATGGGATACGCGCTCTGGATGATTCACCGCCAAGCGCAGCGCGTTCACACCACCCATGGAGTTGCCGATCACGGCGGCTTTTTCGATGCCCAAGGTATCCATGAACTGCAAGGTCGCGTCGACATGGTTCAAACGCTCGATCGGGCAGGGATCGGAACCACCCCAACCGGGCATATCGACAGCAAGCACACGAAAATGTTGCGCCAGGCCGGGCAGATTGGCGGAGAAATTGCTCCAGCCGGTCGCGCCGGGGCCGGAACCGTGCAGCAGGATGAGCGGATGGCCGTTACCGGCTTCGTGGTAGTGAATGTTCCAGTCCGCGGTCTTGGCCGTGCGACTGCTTGATTCCCGGGTGATGCTCATGCGGTGAACTCCTGCGAAATTCCTGAGGGCTATTTGACGCCCGTCCCAATTAATCAGGCGACCTTCGCGGCCGGCCGGTGACCCCAGGTGCTGAGGCAGTCATAGGTCACCACCTGCCAGTTGTCCTCGTCGAGGATCAGGCGGCCATCGGCGCCAAATTCGATGGCGAAGCCAGACGGCGTGGTGACATAAAACGAAAACATGAGGTCGTTCGGATGCATGCCTATGCTCATCGCGAGTGGCACTTTGGCGTTCTGCACCCGATCGTAGGCGCAGCCCACTTCCACCCGCGAGCGTGCCTCTAACATGAAGTGGTGTATTTTTTTCGGTGACGGCAGGGCGGCGAAGGCCAGGGTGTGATGACGCGGATTGCAGTGGGTAAAGGCCGCATCGACCACCATGCCGGGCGCCACTTCCTGGCGGATAAAGTCCGATAAACGAAAGCCGAGCAGCGCATAAAAATCAAGCATTGGTTGGCGCGCGCGGGTCGGCATGAAGGCGTGGCCAGCGCCGCCGGTACCGGTGACGAAGCCGGACGGCACCAGCGTGGACACAAACGGGGTCTGTGCGTGCGCCAGATCGACATATAACTCGACACGATTGCCATCCGGGTCCTGGCAGCTCATGAGGCGTCGCACCTGACGGCGACACGCGAGCTCCTCGCTGGCCTGTTCGACTGCAAAGCCGTTGTCGCGCAGAGACGCAGCCAGCGCCTCCAGCGTCATGTCGTCACCGCAGTCGTAACCGATGCAGCACATGTCGTCGGCTGCGCCGGCTTCGATGATCAGGCGGTGCGCGCGTTCGTCCATGCGCAGACTCAAGCTCTGTTCGTCCTGCGCACCGAGCATGAGGCCCAGCACATCTACTGCAAATGTCTTCCAGGCGCCGAGATCCGAGGCCTGAATGCCGATATACCCCAATTCTTTGACGCTGTGCATGACGGATCCCTTTGCTGGTAGTTGGTGACGGTCGGCTTCAGGGCAGGCCGGCCCTGTTTTGCGTCGGCCGGGGATGCAAAGAATGAAGCGATCGTCTTAGAAGATAATAGCGAGAGTTCGAGCGGCTATGTCAACTGCACAACGGCGCGACGCGATGCGAATTTCTGCCCCATACTTCCGGGCTTGAACCCGGGGCTGCACCCGCACTGGTACCGGCAAACATTGCCGTTAATATGGCTTTGCACGCTGGCGCTAGTTTGTACGCGGCGCCGCATACCAGTTGCGCCAAAAAAGGAAATCACGCGATGGGCGATTTAGCTTGGCACAAAACCGCCTGCAATCTGTGTTTCGTAAACCTCGGAATTGAGGTCGCGGTCGACGGTGAAGCTTGTTGCCGCCCTTGTGGGGCAACGGTATGCACCCGCTGGACATTGAAGTGATCGCCGACTTGTTGCCGCCCAATGTTGTGGCCGACGCCGTTGAAACCGACCATCCCGACCATCTGCGCGTGCTGTGGGTAGGCAGCAGCAACCCGGTCAATACCGCAGCGGATACCCAGCGTGTGCTCAACGCGTTTGGCAAGCTCGATTTGTTGGTGGTGGTCGATGTGGCCATGACCGAAACCGCTGCACTTGCCGACTATGTGCTACCAGCGTCGTCGCAGTTCGGGAGGTGCGACTACACGCAGGCAGAAACTAATTCACGCGCCGTACTGGCTGGCGTCGGGCACAGCTGAAATACAACCATGGCTGCTTTACGCATTTTTTCCTACATGCCCAACCCACGCGTGTGGAAGGCCACTATCGCCGCGCGCCTGAACGGCGTCGCGCTTGAAGTGCGGGGCGCAGCGCCGGCAGAACTGGCCGACTGGTTATGGGATTTCGACGCGCGACCCCTGCGCGACGAAGACCGCGCCAATGAGACGTATCGTCAGACTGGGCGGGTGGGCTTTGGTGGCACACCTTTGTTTAAGACCAGTGCTTTCCTCGCCGCCCATCCCTTCGGTACTGTGCCGGCCGCTTTCAGCGACGATGGCACAACCGGGATCTTTGAATCCAACAGTATCGCGCGCACGGTGGCGCGACTCGGTGCACAACAGTTGTCACTCTACGGCGCCGACGCTTATCAGGCTTCGCGTATCGACAGCTTTCTCGATGCCAGCCTGGTATTTGGCCGCGATACCCAGCCCTATCTACTGGGCTTGCGCGCGCGAGACCTGGATGACGCCACACAGAGCACTGCAGCTGCGGCCTGCGCCACCTACCTTGGTGGTATCAACCGCGCCTTGGACGGTGGACGCAGTTTTCTCGTCGGCGAGTGTGTCTCGCTGGCTGACATTTGTTATGCGTGTGAGCTGACCATGCTGTGGTACGAGCGTCCGCAGCGGGCCTGGTTGGCGCAACGCGGTTATGCTCCCGCCGTGCCGGCAGATTTTGCAACTCGTTATCCACGCGCCGCCGCTCATTTTAGCGCGCTACGCGCGCACCCGGCGTTTGCGCCCGATCTCGAAACCCATCTCACGCATTTGGAGAGCGACGTTTTGCATACAACGAGTAAACCTGCATGAGTGGCTCTAAGCCGGTTGCCGTAGTCACGGGTGTTGGACCGGGTACGGGTGCGGCTATCGCCCGGCGTCTTGCGGCCGGCGGTTATGCGGTGGCCATGCTGGCGCGCAATGGCGAACGGCTGGCCAGCTTGGCGAAAGAAATTCCGCACGCCCATGCCTATGTCTGCGATGTCACCGACACCCAGCAGCTCGATGCGGTCTTGAGCGCAGTGCGTAGTGAGATTGGCAACCCCGAGGTTTTAATCCACAACGCCGTCGGCGCTGTCTTTGGTAGTTTTCTCGACATCGATGCAGCGGCGCTGGAACGCAATTTTCAAGTTAATACCCTGGCCTTGCTGCATCTTGCCCAGCGCCTCGCACCGGCCATGATCGCGGCGGGTCATGGCGCCATCATTACCACCGGCAATACCTCAGCCCTGCGTGGCAAAGCGCAGTTCGCCGGCTTTGCCCCGAGCAAGGCCGCGCAACGCATCCTCGCCGAAGCCATTGCGCGTGAAGCGGGCCCGAAGGGCGTGCATGTTGCGTACGTGGTGATCGACGCGGTCATCGACCTAGCCTGGACGCGCCAACGCTTTGCCGATCGTCCCGATGATTTTTTTATCAAGCCGGCAGCCATCGCTGAAGAAATCTGGCATTTGCTGCAGCAGGATCGCAGCGCTTGGTCTTTCAACGTTGAGTTGCGGCCCTACGTAGAGAACTGGTGAGGCAGCGCCGCGCGCAGCGTTTGCCCGTCACAATGTTTGACGGGTTCCCGAGTGGCATCGCCATAACACCGCCTTGCACCAAAGTGAGCCGCGCCGGCCGATGACACGGCGTTCTAACGGTTTGCGCTTACCATCGCCGCCCGCATAGGCTAGTGGGCCTGAGCAAAACACCTCCCGATATTTCACCGCCACGAGTAACCTAATGAGCGCTTCTTCACCATCGCAGACTTCTCCTTCCACTAACGACAAAACCCGCTTTGAGGTGGTGATTGTCGGTGCCGGCTTTTCCGGCCTGCTATGTGCGACCTATTTATCCGAAGCCGGTATAACCGATGCGCGGATCTTTGAAATGACACCGTCGGTGGGCGGGGTCTGGAGTAAAGAAGGGGTGGGCGCTTATCCCGGTGCTGCCTGTGATGTGCCGTCCTACATGTATCTGCCCTTTTTGGACCGCACCGGTTTTATCCCATCAAAAAAATACGTCAGCCAACCGGAAATATCCGCTTATGCGGAAATGATGACCGACCATGTGGGTATTCGCGACAAGATCCGTTTTTCGCGCAAGGTCACGGAGTTTAAATACCTGGGCAAGGGTGATGACGTCTGGCAGGTGACAACGGTTGATGCCGTAAGCGGTGCTGACGCGCAGGTCGTCACTTGCCGGCATGTGGTCTGTGCCAATGGCCCGCTATCGAGCCCGCGTATGCCGGAATTCCCCGGCATCAATTTGTTCAAAGGCGAGAGTTTCCATACTGCGCGCTGGGATCGTAGCGCGAAGTTGACCGGCAAACGCGTCGGGGTGATCGGTACCGGCGCGTCTGCCGCCCAGGTCATCACATCCATCGCCGATGAAGTAAAAAGCCTGCATGTTTTTCAGCGCACGCCCACCTGGTGTTTGCGTCGTGACGACGAACCCACCCCGCCCGATATCGAGGCCAGCTTCCGTGCTGGCGGGTATGGCGAAAAGCTGCGTTACGTGGACTGGAAGGGCGAGTTCCCGCCGGTGCCGCCGCTCATCGAGTTTGCCGCCCTGCATAGCGAAGAACAGAACGAAGCCATCTGTGCGCAGCTGCGCGAGCTCATTCGCGACGACGTTAAAGACCCGGAGCTGGCCAAGAAGTTGACACCTGACTACCCGTTTTTCTGTAAGCGGGCACTTTTTATCGACGACTACTACACAACATTCAATAAACCGCAGGTGCACTTGGTCGACGATCCGGGCGGTGTGGTGTCGGTGGACGAGACGGGCCTGACGATTGCACGGGGCGAACATTTTGAGTTCGACGTCATCATTTACGCGACCGGCTTCGACAATGGCCTGATACCGTTTCCCATCTATGGCCGTAACGGTGTGAGCCTGGCGGAAAAATTCGGCGCGAGTGCATCAAACAACCAGCAGATGACTCGCCCCCACTCGTTGTGGGGCATGCATGTCGATGACATGCCCAATTTTCATATGATGATCGGGCCGCAGAGTCTCAATCCGGTCACCAACGTCACTCTGCTCTGCGAGCAGCAATCAAAGTACATAAGCGCGCTGGTCGTGAAATTGCGCGATGGTGGTTATGGCCAATTTGAGCCATCAAAAAAAGCGGTCGAACACTGGACAGAACTTTGTGCGAGTTCAGCCGAGGGCAAGGTCTGGCTGCGCTGTAATAACTGGTATTTAAAAACGACCAAAACCGATGCCGCTGCGGGCCGTGAACGCTCCACCGGCATGTGGATGGATACTTACGACGAGTATCTGCGCCATGTGCTGGGTGGCAAAGGCGGGGCACTGGAGGAGCTTTTGCAGTTCTCCTGAGCGGGCTTGCCGATCTGGACAACCGTCAGTACCACACTGACGCGTTTTGAGTGGCTGCGGGCCGCCAGGCCCGCAGCCGGTCGGCGTAGGCCGGCCCCTCATGCATCACTACGCGCTGTGCTTCAGAGCAGAGTGAGCAGGCCCCGTGCTTGCCGGTGGCGGTGACTGTTCTTATGCTCGTCTGACTATGCTCGATAGCCATACCCACAAATACTTCCAGCCGCTATTTACGGGCATTGCACGTGTTTGTCTGCATTTCGGAATCACGGCCAATAACCTCACCATCGCCGGCTTGGGGCTAGGCCTCGTTGCTGCGGTTTTGGTGATGTTGGGTTACGCGCCGCTGGGCATCGCGGTGTTATGGCTGTCGGGTCTGCTCGATGCAGCCGATGGCACCTTGGCGCGCATGACCACCCCGAGCCCGTTGGGTGCGATCATGGACATCACTTTCGACCGCGTGGTCGAAGTGGGCATGATTGTGGCGCTGGCCTGGTGTTATCCCGACGCACGTTTGCCGCTTTTGTTATTAACCGCCGTGATCGTGGTCGCGATGTCCTTGTTTTTATCGATAGGCGCAGCGCTCGCTAACCATTCCGCCAAGTCTTTTTATTACGCGCCAGGCTTGGCTGAGCGCAGCGAAGGTTTCATTTTTTTGTCATTGATGGCCCTAAATCCGGGCCATCTTGTGCTGTGGACCCTGCTCTTCACCGCCGCCATCATCGTGACCATGGTGCAGCGCTTCAGGCAAGTGCGTGCGGCGCTCGGTTAACGAGCGCGCGCCGCCGGCTCTAAACGTACTGCGCTGCTCGCCCACATCACTGGGAAGTAACAGCGCACCTGCCGCCCTTGTTCACATCGCTTAAGCGCCGACCTTCGTCGCCGCGTGTGCCGCTTCAAATATAAAGCCGGGATAACCCTGCGCCGCAACCTCGGTGAGCTTGGCGAAATACTGCGGCCCGGCAACGTGTACTGCAAACTGACGGTGCTTGCCTGCGATGTTTGCGCCGGTGTACCAGGACTCGGTCTGCTCGAAGAGGGTTTGATGGGCGTAGGACGCAACTTCCGCACCCCACGCTTCGTCCACACCAGGTGCCGGTTCCACCGCGCCCTTGCCCGCCGCGCGCGCATGCAGGATGCAGTCGCGGATCCAATCGTTTTCCATCTCGGCACCGAGTGGCATGTTAAACAGCACACCCGGGGACTCGGGGCCGTGCACCATGAACAGATTGGGAAAGCCGGGAATAGTGACACCCAGATAGGAGTTGAAGCGGGTCTGCCAGCGATCGTTCAAACTCACTCCACCGCGGCCGCGCGGATTGAGCCGCTGCAGAGTGCCGGTGATGGCATCAAAGCCGGTCGCCAGCACCAGCATGTCGAGCGCATGGTCGCCGGACCGGGTGCGCACACCACCAGCGTAAAACTCGACGATCGGATCTTCACGCAGATCCACCAGGTTTACGTTGTCGCGGTTGAATGTTGCGTAATAACCGTCGTCCAGGATCTGCCGTTTAGTGCCCACCAGATAGTTCGGCAGCAACTTCTGCGCTGTGGCGGGATTTTTCACGATGGCGCGGATCTTCTCCCGTACAAATTCACTCAAGGTGTCGTTGGCGGCTTTGTCGGTGAACAGGTCGCAGTAGGTATCGATGACGATGTTGAAGCCACCCTGTTGCCAGAAGTGCTCGTAAACAGCGCGGCGCTGCTCGGGCGTGTGCTCCATGGCGCGAGTGGTGGACGCAATGAACGGCGAGCCGAAGGGTGTGACACGCATGCGTTGTTTGATCGTGGGCCAAGTGGCGCGGGCATCAGCGATGAAGGCCGGGTCAACCGGCCGATTGCCGGCTGGTACGGTGTATTGCGGTGTCCGCTGCAGCACTGTGAGATGTTGGCACTCGCGCGCGATGATCGGAATGGACTGCACACCGGAGGAACCGGTGCCGAGCACGGCCACGCGTTTGCCGGTGAAGTCCACGTGTTTGTCCTGCGGCCAGCGGCCGGTGTGGTAACACTCGCCGGCAAAACTCTTGATGCCGGGTATGTCGGGTAAGTTGGTCGCTGACAAGGCGCCGCTTGCACAGATCAGAAATGGCGCTGCCACCTGCGTGCCCTTGCTGGTATCTACGCGCCAGCACTGGCCGGCTTCGTCATAGGCGGCGCCGGTGATGCGGGTGCCAAGTTCAATGTCCCGCCGCAAGTCCATACGATCGGCGACGAAGTTGAGGTACTTCAGTACGGTAGCCTGGTCCGGCTGTCGCTCGGGCCAATCAAATTCGTGCATCAGTTGGTCGCTGAAGGTGTAGCAGTAATACGGTGCCACCGGAAAGTCGACACGCGCGCCGGGATAGCGGTTCCAGTTCCAGGTGCCACCCACGTTATGTGCTTCGTCGTAGACCCGCACTTTCAGACCGTGCTCGCGCAGGGTGTGCAAGGCGTGCATTCCACTGAAACCTGCACCGATGACGATGACGTCGAGACCCTCGGCACAAGCGCGCGCCGTGCTCGGATGTGCTTTTGCTGTGCTGGACATTGTTAGCTCTCCGTTGTTGCCAATTATTGTGGCGAGATGGTAGCGCTGGCGGCGCAAAATTGCCCACGACTCACGTCATGCTGTGTGCGAAGCGTCGATGGTGCGCCGGTAGGCTTGCCCAAACACCTGTGGGTCGAGGGTAAGGGGTGTGGCCAGCGGGCGCACACCCCCCAACCACCACAGCAATTGATCAACCAGATGATCGAGATGGCCCACCTGCTGCACCGCGTGTTCGACGATCGGGTCCATGGTCGAGGCCAGCAATAAACCGCCGTAAGCCTGACTGTGCCAGGTGATGACTTCACCTTGGGCACTGCGTTGCAGGACTTGCGCCTGCGGCGGCACGCGCAAGTACACGCCGTGATGATGGAAACCCGCCTGACGCGGTGTCAGGCCTGCAAACAAGGGATGATCAAAGCGGGTGTGCGCAACCGGCGGCGTGGTGGGGTGGGTTTTCCACCAGTGATTATCGAGCGGCCGGTCAACCCAAGTTGCATCCAACCAGTGGCCTGAATCACCAAAAACGGCCAGACGCGCGCCACTGACGAGAAAACCATACAGCTGCGTGCGGCAGTGCGCGAGCGCGGCATGGTCACTTTGAAACGGCACGATTAGGCCGCCAAAGCGGCTGATATCGGTATGGGGCAAATCGTGCACGTAGATGAGTTCGACAAGATCGCGATATTTGGGCGCGGTGGCGAATACGTAGTGAGACCACACACCGTTAAAGATGAGACCAACGGTGCGTTCAGTCATGTTGGGCCTCACTATGCGCGCGGCAGGCGCGCAAGATATTGCGATACAGGCGGCGTGTGCCGTGGGCGGGGTTATGCGGTGCATCGTCACCCAGCGGGCCGCTGGCGGTGGCGATAATCAAGCCGGCTGTTGAGCTGCGATCGGCAACCACTAGCGTACGTTCGTAGTTGTCCACGAGCACCACACTGGCGGCATAGTTGGTCTGGATGTCACCGCAGGCCCAGCCGCCACGAATGCCGTGCTCGTCACGGCAGATTTTTTCGACATCAACACCCTCAAACAAATTTAATTCGTCGTTGATCACACGATAGCGCAGTTTGCGCAGATCGTGGCCGATGCTGTGTTGCCAGTAATAACCCGGTAACCACGGCGTGAAAAAACCGCAGAAGCACAACAAGGCACCACCGCGCGCGAGGAATTCATCCAGATGTGCGCGTGCTTCATAGAGCGCGACATGGTTGGCACCGTTGGGTACCAGCACAACATCGTCATGGTCGAAACAGGGCTGCCAGTTGGCGCTGATGTGCTCCAGGCGATAGTGGTGTGTCACATCACCGCGGTAAGCGTGCTCGGTGCCGGCCACGCCGCTATGGATGAGTGCAATCTGCATTAGCTGGCCAGGGGCGGCAGGCCCGCTGCGCCATCGCGCCAGAAAGCGAGCTCTGCCTGCACACCGCTGACGGGGTCGGCGCAGAAGCTTGCCCTATCGCTATACGCGTAAAAATGACCTTGGCTGAGGCGGCCGAAGCTATCGCCCATGATCAGCGCTTCCTTCAGATCGTGGGTTACAAAGACGACGCTGCTGCGCTGCTGGTGGGTGAGACGCTTACACAGTTGCTGCATGCTGGCGCGCGCGTGTGGGTCGAGGTTGCTGAAGGGCTCGTCCAGCAGCAGTAGGGCGGGTTTAATCGCGAGTGCGCGCGCAAAAGCAACCCGCTGACGTTGACCGCCGGACAGACTCTCGGGCCGACGTCGCGCCAAACTTTCGAGCGCCAGGCTGCTTAACATAGCCTCAACCTCATCATTGATAACGCTAGGAGACAAGTGGCGCAGCCGCAGGCCAAAAGCAATGTTCTCGAACACGTCGAGATGGGGAAACAATAAGGGTTCCTGATAAAGATAGACCGCGCCACGTGTTTGTGGTTCTGCATTGCTGACCTCAATGTCGTTGATAACTACGCTGCCGCCATCGGCACGGTCGAGGCCGGCCAGAATGCGTAGCAGGGTGGTCTTGCCACAGCCCGACGCACCGATCACGGCCAGGGTGTGACCGTAGTCGACGGTGAGA
>JAYUQF010000336.1:0-3779 GCA_043756885.1 Pseudomonadota bacterium | reverse complement strand
GTTTGATCTGTTCTTTGTGCAAAAAGCGACGCGCAGCGCGGCAATATCCGCACCATGAGGCGCTCAACATCACCACTGTGTTGGCGTCAGGTTGCAGTGGGCGATCGCAGCGCACGGGCGCCGGGGTGCGCTGGGTCAGCATCATGGTCATCGCCCACGCGCCGAGCATCAGCACTAACACATAGGTCGGCAGCGATCTGCGGCGTGCGGTGCTCGGCGTTTGCTGATCAGTCACCGTAGTGCCACTCAAACCGCTGCAAATCGATGCGCCCCAGCGCATCAAATTCGATGCCTTCCAAAGCCAGCCGGTCATATTGCTCGTTGGACCAGTCGCGCTCACCGCGCGGGCTGATGGTCCCTTTGACGTTCACCACGCGATGCCAGGGCACCGTGACACCGTCCTTAAGCGCAGCAAGCGCGTAGCCCACTTGGCGGGCACCACTCGGGCCTTCGATATGGGCCAGCGCTGCGACTTGTTTGTAAGTGGCCACCCTACCGCTGGGAATGGCGCATACCACCGCCCACACGCGAGCATTGCGGCCGCTGAGCGCCGGGTCCGCTTGCCCATCGTTGTTTGATTGCCGCACAGCCGATCTCGCGCCCATCGCATTTCCTACTGCGCCCAGCGAGAGCGCTCATATATCAACACTTCGAGACCACCTCGACACGCGGCGGGTCGGATAATTCCACGCGCATGCCGTGATGATCCGCGCCGCGGGGTTTCAGGCACATAAGCACGGTGCGCTGCGCGACCCAGGTCAGGCCGATCTGATCGCCGGAAAAAGGCGCCCCGTCGTTGGCCAGTTCGGTGCTGACCACCGGGGCACCGACAGCCATGCCGCGCGGCACGAGGTAGAGCTTTATTCGGTGAGGTGAGCGCGCACTGCGTGCCCCGATCAGTGTCAGACGCAGCTGGTAATCGCCATCGGGCGCCGGGAACTCGCTGAGGATTTGTTCAGGCGCCTCGCCACACGCGACGAGCAGGGCAAACAAAGCAGCAAAAACCACTGCTGACCGCCACCTCTTATGCTTGAGCGGTGTGCGCATGTTTTTACGCCCCTGCGTTTACACACGGGGCTGGATAGGCCGTATGCCGGCCCAGGTTATCGTGAACGGTGAATTTTGCACATATCGCTATGGCACTAGTCAGCGCTTGGCGCAGTGTGGGGGCTAAAAAAGCCACCACGACACAGAGACAACTGCCGCGCTGGCCCTCAGCGGCTGCGCTCATGGCGCGCGTCGAGGAAGTCAACCCACGCTTCCCAACGCCGCGTATCGGAAGGGAATTTGGGGTGATCAAAGCGCGCGATGACGATGTGTTCCGGTCCCGCACGATAGGCGATGGCGGCGACAAAGATGAGACCGTCTTTGTACGCTTGGCGCTGTTCATCCGGCACGCTTTTGGGCGGCGTGTTGGACCACAGACCGGCGCCTTGTAGTGCTGTGATCCAGTTCTGAGGGAGCTGGCCACCCGCGCCGCGCGCAGTGCACAGATACAGACTGCCATTAAGTTTGTCGCCCGCATCAAAAGCCAGGTCATAATGGTCGACGATGACGGCGCTGTTGAATTCTGCCGGTACATTGTTCAATTGCGCGCTCATTTTTTTTGCTCCCGTGGATCATGATGCGGTGGGTGTACCGCGACGCAGGAACGCAAGCTAACCCAGGCAGCAAACCTAAGCAATCCTGCGAAGGGATATCGCCCACTCAGGGCTTTAATTCAACTTCAATGAAGGATAGGAAATAGTCATTGGCGTTGATGACGTTGTGCTCTACACCCGCGAGTCGGGTGTAGGACACGCCGACTTGAAGTTCGGCGGTTTTGTCGCCGTCGTGGGTTTCGAGTCGCAGGGTGCCAGTGGTCAGGGGCACCACAACGTATTCGTGTCCATGAATATGCCAACCGGTTTGTGCGCCGGGCGCAAACCGCCATTCAGTAACGATCACCCGATCGTTTTCCAGTTGTTTGATGCCTTCGGCTTGAGGACGGGGAGTGGACATAACGTGTCTCGTGCGCGGATAACGCGGTTACGGCTCAGGTGTGATTGTGTTATCGCTGGTGGAAAGGTCAGGCCAGTGCCGTCGCCTGGGTCCAGGCCAACGCAGGAAAGCGCTCGACACCCTCGCTGCGAAATTCTCCGATGCTGTCCACGCACACACAATGGCGCCGTACAATGCGCCAGCCCACCGGGGTCATCGCAAAAGTATCGTGATAGGAACCGCGCACTTCCCAGCGGGTCATCGTGCCTTCCGGCAGGCGTTGCAGATGGGTGGCAATAACACGCGCACTGCCATGGGCGCTTTTGCCATGGACTTCAATCATAGGGTTGGCGATCACGTGGTTGGTCCAGTAACACAGATCGAGAAAGCGGCTGAATGCGTTCGCTGCTTCGGCCCCCGTGCAATCGAATACATGGCCTGAGACCTCGTAGTGCAGCGCGGCTGTTGGCGCGAACACCTGCTCAAGATATCCGAAGCGCTTTTCATCAAGGGCACGCGCGTAAATGGCGTAATTATGGGAAATGGCGATGTAGTCTGCGTGGTCCATGAGATCTCCCTTTGTTAAGCAGCACGGTGTGCCGCTTGAGCGCAGTGTAGGCCGTGCACGCTGTAGCGAAAAGCGGCGCGCCGTCGCGCGTCCGCTGGCCGTGGCCAGGACTCAATCAGCGCGCGGCAAAGCCAACCACGCTTGTACGGCCGGTCGCTGCCATTGGCCACTTGCGTAGCTCGCAAGTCGCTCGGGCATAACATGACCGTTGTTCAACAAACGCTGCAACATGAGCGCCAGATCAGTATCGGCGATCGACCATTCATCAAATAGGGTGCCCATGCTGCCGGTCAGCAACTGCTCAGCCACACGGCACAGCCGCGCGCCGTCGTGCTCCGCAGCTGCAGGCAAGGCTGTGGTCAGCGGCGCACCAAATACTGAGGTCGTTGGTCGCGCTTCACGCAGAGCCATAAGGTCGCTACGCATCCAGGCCTGAATCTGCCGCGCACGTGCACGTTCGCGAAGACTGCTCGGATAGAGCGCGCGATAGCCGGGCGGCGGCAATAACTCATCGAGGTACTCGGTGATGGCCGACGATTCGCTCAAGTGATAATCGCCGTGGCTCAGCATTGGCACGCGACAAGTCAGCGAGCGTTGCGCGTAGTCATCGGCGCGGACTTCATCGTTACGTAGATCAATATGGCGCAGCTCGAAGGGCACCGCTTTTTCGACGAGCGCCACATACGCCGACATGGCGTAGGGACTGGAATGACGTGCATCGACGTAGAGCAGAAACTGAGGGGTAGGCATGGGGAACGCACTCCTGTCGCAGCAAGATTATTTTCGGTCAGATGTCCCACGCTTAAACCAGGGGGCCAAGGATCACTTACGGCAGCACCGTCGTACAGTTGGAGATGCAACGGGCGATCTGCGCCTGCAGCCTGGCATAGAGCGTGTCGCAAGCGCCGCGCCGAGCTTCGCATAGTACCCGTGTGACGAGCGTTGGATTGCCGTTTTTGAATACGATGTCGCGACGCACGACGCTTGGATAAGCGGTATGCGCGCGGGGTGCAAAGGTCCATGTCGTGAAAGCATTTGCTTGCTCGTCTGTCATGATGATCCACCCTGCTTGTTCGACAGTCCGCAGAGCCAGCCTCTTAGTCAACGCTTCGCGAGCGGCACCAACCGATCCATACCCGATACCACTGTTGGGCGCCTGGGCGAGCAACGGCCCGGACGTCAGCGGCAGTGCAGCGGCCAAGACCAATACGATTTTGAAGTGGGGCTGCAT
>JAYUQF010000335.1:0-1502 GCA_043756885.1 Pseudomonadota bacterium | reverse complement strand
AAACTTCGGCTTCTCGTTCCTGATCAGCGCCCAAGGTTTCGACGATGCCGTAAAAAGGATGGCTGTCGCCGATCTGCCGAGCCGCACCGCCGACTTTGTCACGTTGATACAAAAAGAAATCGGGCCACATCACCTCAAACGCCGACAGATTGCCGGATAAGGCCCCATCCAGGTATGAAAGGAATTTCAGCACCGCACCAAATTCTGGAAAGGCGACCAAGGCGGTATGCCGCGCCGGCAAGGCGGTGCGCAGACGCAGCACCAGACGCGTCACGATGCCCAGCGTCCCTTCACTACCAATAAACAATTGTTTGAGATCGTAGCCGGAGTTGTTTTTCAACATATGGTTCATGGACGATACCACCGTGCCATCGCTCAACACCGCTTCGAGCCCGAGCACGTTATCGCGGGTCATGCCGTAACGGATCACGCGCAGGCCGCCGGCATTGGTCGACACATTGCCACCGATCTGGCATGAGCCCCGCGCGCCGAGATCAACCGGGAACATAAGACCAGCGGCTGCGGCCGCTTCGTGAATCGATTGCAAGGCCACACCGGATTGCAAGGTCATGGTGCGACCGAGGGTGTCGAGATCTTCGATGCGATTCATGCGCTCGGTCGAGATCACCAGATCATCGGCCGAAGTGTCGGCGGCGTGCACCAGCCCGGTCAGGCCACCGTGCACCACCACATGTTGATTACGTTCGTAGCAGATCTTCATCACTGCCGCGATTTCTTCAGTGGAAGTTGGCCGCACGATGATACGCGCCTTGATGGTATCCGTACGCCACACACCGGCAGCACGCCGGGTGGCATCATCGCCGGACAAAACATCACCGGTGGTCAACACACCCTTGATAGCGTTCAGCAAGTCGTTCATGTCGCTCTCCCCGTTTGATGCTTGATTACGCCGACTTACTCAGCGCCTGATCGATGTCCCAGAGAATATCCGCCAAGGTTTCGATCCCGACCGACAGACGAATCATGTCAGGCCTCACACCGGCCGCGATTTGTTGCTGCTCGCTCATCTGACGATGGGTGGTGGAAGCCGGATGGATGACCAGGGTTTTTGCGTCACCGACATTCGCCAGGTGACTCAAAAACTGCACGCTTTCAATGAAACGCGCGCCCGCCGCCTGGCCGCCTTTAATGCCGAAGCTCAAGATCGCGCTCGCGCCGCGCGGCGTGTACTTTTGTGCAAGGTCGTA
Organism: Pseudomonadota bacterium; assembly: GCA_043756885.1. Classification (GTDB taxonomy): domain Bacteria; phylum Pseudomonadota; class Gammaproteobacteria; genus JADJYF01. The sequence continues at coordinate 294 of JAYUQF010000335.1, read as the reverse complement.
ATACGGGTCGTTCTTGAGCCCCGGATACCGCACCCACGCCACCCGCGGATGGGCTTGCAGATATTCGGCCACCGCCAGCGCATTGTCGCAGTGGCGGTCCATGCGTACCGCCAGTGTCTCTATCCCTTGCAGTAACAGGAAGCTGCTCATGGGGCTCAAACAAGGACCCAGCACACGCAGTTGTTCGAGACGCGCCCGCATGGTGTAACCAAAATCACCGAAGGTCTCGTAGAAGCGCACACCGTGGTAACCATCGGAAGGTTCGGTCATGCCGGGAAACTTGCCGTTGTCCCA
>JAYUQF010000334.1:0-10726 GCA_043756885.1 Pseudomonadota bacterium | reverse complement strand
AAAGCCCGCCCGGTCGCCAATCCGCCGCCGCTGTCGATCACCGCCACACAGCGTGTGCCGATCACCACGCCCAGATTGGCACTATCCGCGCGCGCCGGGTTATCGACGTCGACCAACTGGCCGCGGTGCAGATATACGCCGGGCGCGATGTGTGTAATGAAGGTCGGGGCCGCCATGGCGAGCGGGCTGGCGAGCAGCGCGGCCAAAAAATACGGGACGAGAGGGTGCATGACGCCGGTTCCGGCTAAGAGCTGCGGTCATGATAAGGACCCTGGTCAGAATTATCTCGTTAACACCGAGGGTGTTCCTGAGTGGTTGCTAGCCGGGCGCGATTTGCAGGCAATAGCGGGGCTATTGCCAAAATTTGCAACGCAGCGGCGGCCGCTCAGGAACAGCCGAATGTAGACAGTGTTTGACCAGGGTCCTAAACGCCCGGGGCCATGTGCCGGGCCAGGAGATTCTCAGCGGCTGGCAACAGCGCGCAGATCGTCGCAATGCACAGCGCGAGCGGTGCTCAGATTGCCGTAGAGTTGGGTCAGGATCTCGCGCCCTTCGGCGCTGCCTTCGAGGTAACTGGCGCCCACGCCGATGTAAGGCGCCACGCTCGTGTCGAAAAAAGCGGGGTAGGAGGCCAGCAGATCACCCGGGCGACTGTAGCCCAGCGCGTGGTTAAATCCGATCTCTTCGAATTCGTAAAAGATTGCCGAGAGTTTATTCAAATAACGCGGGTCGCTGAGCTGACCGATCAGATCAGCGGCGCGCACCAAGCCGGGATAATCGTCGGTGTGGGCGTACCAGGGATCAGCCGGCACCGGAAAGCGCGTGCGCTCGATACAGGCATTAACAAAACGGGTATCCACCAGGTCGCTGTCGAAAAAATTCTCATCGATAAAACGCTTACCGCGATTGACATGGATAGGCATCAACACCGCATCGCTGGCGCCCGCTACAACGCGGAAAGTCTGGCCTTCGAGGCCGGTGGAAAGCGCATTGGAATTGTCGGCCCGGCACAAACCACGCACATAACCGATATCGTGGCATAACAAGGCGATAACCGTGTTGCACCAGGCTTCCGGCGACACCGCCCGCTCGCGCTCCTGCTTGGCCCGGAGGATCTGCAGACCGACGAGGGTGACATGGGCTGTGTGTTCGACGTTGTGATAGAGCGCATCACTGCGCGCGATGGCCGCCAGCGCGGTATGGGCGACGGTCACGGCGAGATCAAGCCGTGCGCCCGAGGCACGCGGGTACATCGCACGGAAGTGCTCTGCGGCACATTCGCTGACTATCGATGTCAGCACTTTGGTGACGTTCAACATGGCGGGCGCGTCACTTTCTCTGTTGTACTTTGGCCTTCGGGTGCGTCGCAAAGCACGTTATGTTTGGTCTTGAGTATAGGCACGCAGTTCTGGACTGTCCCTGTGCAGCGGCCGAACTGTGACAAACTTGAGGTATTGCAGATGGCGCCGTTCACCGCCCAGGTGAGTGGGCGTAAGGATCCCGCCGCCCGTCACTCACGGCCGCCGTTGCGCCCAGAACGCACCTGTAGTGCAGGTAAACGAGCCGTCGTCGGCGTAGGCTAATGCGTTTTTCACCTCAAGCGGGGCGCACCCTTGCAGCGCGCGCAGCGCCGCGACGTGAACTTCGGGGGTTTGCATGCGTGCTATCCAGGCGGCGAAGTCGAGACGCAGCGGCCAGCTGCGCTCATCAAGGATGTCGAATCCCGCCGCGGACAACGCGCTTTGCCACTGCGCACAAGAACGATCGCGAACGTGCGATGGATCGCGCAATAACTCGATGGTCTGCAGATGGGTGTCGACCAGCGGGTCCTGCTCACCCAGCACGTCGATCACCAGCAGCTGCCCGGCGGGCTTTAGTACACGATGCATCTCAAGCAACGCGTCGTTGAGCTTCATCCAGTGATGGGCACTGTAACGTGTGCATACCAGGTCAAAACTGCCGGCGGCAAACGGCAGCGCTGCAGCATGGCCGAGATGGGTTTCGAGTGCCGTGATGCCGCGTGCTGCCGCAGCGCTTGTCACCGTGGCCAACATGCTGTGCGACGGGTCGAGTGCCGCAGTACGCGCGAGCTGCGCGGCGACGACAAAGGCGAGGTGCCCGGCACCGCAGCCAACATCGAGTGCAGCGCCGCTGGCTGGAACCCGCGCGGCAACCTGCGCCCGGGCATATTCGAGATCTGGTCCTTGTGCATGCACGGCGCTCGTGAGGTAGGCCTGCGCCTGCGGGTCAAACTGGCTGTGAACAGATTCGTCGTGGTTGTGCATGTTGCGCTCCTTGGGATCGGTTGGCTGTGAAGCTGCCGTTGAGTGATTTCCAGGCGCGCGACGCGAATCTGCGTGCAGCTGGGCGAGCCACAGCGGTTAAACAATAGCTGTCGACGCCCGCCAGGCAAATTTGACAGCCGACAATGAGCTACCGAAGAGATCGAATAGGTGGTTTACCCGGCCTGTTCGCCGACGCCCTTGAAGTCGACATCGGTCACTTCGCAAATGCGTGGAATGAAGAGTCTTCCCGCGATTAAATGTCGTTGATCCAAACTCTTGCGCTATTCATAGCGAGAGAGCTGCGCCCCACTGCGACGCGCCACCCGCGCTTCGCGCCGCCGGATTCAATACGCATCTACGGCGTCTACCAAATACGGCGTGAAACCCGCCTGGCGTTTCCATTGCAGCAGACTCTCGCCGCCGTTCTCGCGCCCGCCGTACATCAGATACTTTACGCCACGGGTAAGCGACTCGTGCTCGGTGCCGATCCATGACACCAACTCATGGTGTAGCAGCACCAAAACACCATTGGCCAGATGATTGCCATGACCGAGGATCATCGAATACAGCAGCACTTCGCCAGTGCGTTGCAGGACGATATAGGCGACCAACTGTTGGTCGACCGCTACCGCACCTTGGCGGCGTCCTGGCTCAGGCAGGAAGACTCCGAAGTTCGCGCTCCAATGATAGACACAGGAAGGTGCGACTAGTGGAACTGGATGTTGGGGTGCGCCACCCATTTCCGCGATAGTGCGTTGGTACGAGCCGCGCATCGCGCCACCTGAGCGCACCTCCTTGGAGTGATTGATCTCGTGAATGTCGGGAATGAACTGCGGCCACGCGAACTGATGAAAAACATAACCAAGGCGGATCGCTTTGTTTTTCTGGCGCAGGCGCGCACCCTTGCCGAAACTCTTAATGTGACCCTCCCACGCTGCGAACGCACACAGCTCGTCAAACGAGATCAGCATCGGTTTGTAACGTTTTAGTCTGTCGGCTTCGCGCGCAGGAAAACAGAAGTACTCACGATAACTGGTATACGCCCTGTCGACAGCTGACCCGCAGTTTTCGATACAGGTATTGGAATCGCGTTCGAAGCTCAAGGTGACGCGCGACAGTTGCTCGACATCAGGTGTTTTAGTGGGTTGGGTAGGTGCGGCAACAGTCTTCGATTTAACAGCGGACCTCGCTACAGAAACCTGCGCCGCCGGGGCGCCGGCTTGCACTGCAGGCGCCCAAAGACGGGCAGACAGCCGTGCCCGGATCCGCCCAGCGGCCCAGCGTGCGATGGCCAATGGGCTGTCAAATGTGCGCGCATAAACCGCGATTTCGCGTAGACGCGGCAGCGAAACATTGCTGCGCCGGGCGACTTGTGTTGCTGACGGTGTCAACGGCGCGACCGCTGGTGGCGGCGGTGGCGGCTCAATGCGCTTCGCGTCGATTACCTCAGCGCGTACGTGATCGCTACCGTCAAAGTGACGCACCAATCCTTGTCTCCAGGCGTGCGCAACCATGCGGCGATAGGTAGGGCCAGTGAAGTGCAAAGTAAGCCCCGGACCGCAAGACCCGACATCGTCGGGTTCAAGTTCATCTCGCGACAGCGGTGCTGCTGCAAAAACGCCGGCTCGCAGCGCTGCTATGCGCGCGCCGAGCTGGTCGAAAGTACCGCGTTTCGCGAGTTTGGGATAAAAGTCGATGGGTTGCGGCAGGAACAACACCGGGACGCCTGGGTTCAGCGTACGCACGTGGTCTATCACTGCTATCACGTGTCGGACGGCATCGTCGAGCGTAGCGCGTCCAATGCGTTGCAGCGAATGTGCGGCCACCATTTCGGCCCGCAGAAATTGTGGATGTACCCACAGCTTGCAACCACGGTCACGCATTTCCCACAGTTCGAAATTCATATCCGAATAGGAATCCATCACCAATAGATCGAGGTCCTGCATGTCAAGAACACTACGCTCGTTCTGATGTAAATAGTACTGCCGTAAACTCGCCGACATGCGTTCGACTTCGCTGATTTCGAGTAACTCATCGCTTGTGATGGTGAGCCCCCGCAACGAATCGAAGACGGCAAGATTGGGGCACTTCTCGTTGACATGCACATCTACGCCGTCGGGAAACATCTCAGGATTCATGCTTATCATGCGTCGCGAACAACAGTCGCCGCGCACGGCGATACGCACCGGTCCACCGTCCGCGCGGCGAAATATCAGGTCCGTGCTCTTATCATCGTTGGGCTTCTCACGAGCAGGCGATGGAGCGGTCTCAATCCACCAATCCGGGTGGATTAGCATCACCAAGCGGAACTTGTCCTCGACTTCTACGCGCAGTCGCGCAAAATCGATATCCTCGTACAATGTCGAACCGATAGTGAAGCGACCGCCAGTATCAGCGATGCGACAGTCGTGGTTGATCGAATATGCCTCGTAACTCAGGCCAAAGCGGCTAAGCGATAGATCAAATAGCTTGATTTTTCCCCCGCCTTCGATGTCTATAGTGCGCGGTGACTCGCCGGCCGGCATACACTCGGCGAAGATTTGTTTGTTGATAAATTGATATCTACGCGCAAACCGTGAACCATGCGACGCTGTCCCAGTGATACGAATGCCCTGCGCTGCGAACATTGCCAATATGTCCGCGAGCAAGTCGGCAACCGGGCGACTCGCTTTCACACTCAATTGAGCGAGGTCGTTGTGCAGTCCCACCTCATGGCCCAGTGCGATCAGCTCGTTTGCCGCTTCCATTAAACCGGGAGCCGGTAATATGTGGCCGTTGACGATAGATCCGAAATAATTTTCGTCCTTGTCGTAGTCGCCAGGATGCAGAAGATAGTAGCTGGCGCGAACTCCAAGCTCGTTCTCGATGCGCGCCATTACAAGCGCAACATCCAGTTTGTGATCGACGTCGTGGCGAATGTAGAGCGTTTTGGAGGATGCCTGGTCCTCGGCGAACCCTTCGGCATGGGTGGAGCACACGAAGCCGGCATCGATCAAGGTCTGCAGAAGGCCACGATAGGATGTCACGAAGGAGCGTCCCTCGCCGCTGCGCGACATGACGAGATCCGGAGGTTTGTTCATCTCGATTGTGTTTCCTAAACGTCTTATGGGTAGTCGCGGGCAATGGCAGTGACTGCACCACATCGATGACGGTTGGAGTGCATCCGCATGGTTCGAGTTGATAACAAAATTGCCATAGACGTCAATGTCAATCCGTTGGTTTGGACGCACGACTATGGACGTCGTCGCGGTCTTGGCCACACACAGGCCGGCAATAGCGTAACCTCGATGCAATTTATGGCCGTTGAAAATTGGCGTCGACGCACGTTTTTTCCACCCCGCTCGATAGGGGCACCCACGCTGGTCAGGGCGTCTGCGGCGATGACGTCGGGTAGAGTATTGGCGGCCACCAATAACGGCTGGACCAACATCGCCGAAGCATGACAGCGCAAGGACATCATTTCCAGACGCGTACCGTGACCACAGACCTCCTCGTAGCGAAACGGTAGTCATGCGCTATCTGCAACGCACCACCGGTTACTTACGTCAGCAACTCACACGCCTGGTTGACCGCGTGGCAAGCGGGCAGGTGCTGACCAAACGCTATGCCGCGCCAAAAGACGGCTACGTGCGTAAATTCACCACCCACAATGTAGCGTTGCTGGCCGGGCTCGATGCCCTGCACGGCACGCTCTCCGGGCCGGCCACCAAGTGCTTGCTCCAACGTGCAGTGGTGTGCTTTAGCGACACCCGCTACGAACTGCTTGGCGACGATCTCAGTGGCCCACCTGTACAAACTGCGTCAGGCTCACGGCTATGCGGTGCGCCGACGACACTGGACCAAGACCCGCGGTCACAACCTCCCTATCGGCATACGCCGCCCGCCCACGCCGCAAGGACGCCCACGCTTCATTCGCATCGATTCGGTTCACCAGGGCGACCAGGATGGGGTTAAAGGCCTCTACCACATCAACGCCGTGGACTGCATCACACACTTCGAAATTGTCGCGACCTGCGAGCGTCTAAGTGAAGCCTTTCTGTTGCCGGTCATCGAAGCGATGCTCGACAGGCTCCCCTTCGCAATCTTGGGCTTTCACGTCGATAACGGCTCTGAGTACATCAACCATACCGTGGCCGAATTACTCGACAAGCTGCGCGTGGAGTTCACCAAATCACGCCCTCGACGCAGCAATCACAATGGTCTGGCCGAGACCAAAAACGGCGCGATTATGCGCAAGCATCTCGGATGGGGCCATATTCCCCAACGCTACGCTCACGAGGTCAACGCCTTCTGTCGAGATTTCCTCAACCCCTACGTCAACTTTAATCGACCTTGTTTCTTCCCGGACTCGGTCACCGATCTGAAAGGCACAACGCGCAAACGTTACCGCTTCGAAGATATGACAACGCCTTACGAAAAGCTCAAGTCGCTGCCCCAGGCGCGTCATTTCCTCGAACCCGGCCTGACCTTCGAAGCACTCGACCAACTTGCCAACGCCGTCAGTGATGGCGACGCCGCCCACCGATTCAACGAAGCTCGAAAGACACTCTTCCTTTCCATTAACCGTCGACCCAAGCATGCCGCCTGAAGACAGCCTCTATCCGTCCGGACTGACCTCGCCCAGATTCATACCTGGATTGGAATTGTCTGACGGTGGCAAAGCGAGGACAGATATGCGCGCATTGTCGATAAATAGCCCACCATTCGCCTCGAATGCGCGCATATCTGTCCTCGCTCTTCCTTTCGCCTCGTTACGATTTCCTAAGTCCAACAGGCTCCACGGGCTTCCTTCATCCATAAGACGACTGGCGCGCCGTTTGACGAAAAGAAGTTGATGCCAGGCACATCGCGAGTGCGCGATGGTTTGGCACCATCAACTTACTCAGCGCACCAGCAGCCCTGCGTAATCACCTTTTACTCGCCACTGCGCCAGCATCTGATAGAACTTCAGCCCACCTTCGGGGTAATGCCCCTGCAGGAAGCCGTCGTTGTTACGCTTTGCTGAACCTTCGGCGTTGTAATAACCCGGCGTGCAGCTGGCGAGGTAATCGGTCATCGCGTTAGGTGCTGTCACGAGCGCGAGATATTCTTCCTCGGCCTGTTGAGTTGGCTCCAGCGCTTTTAAGTTGCGATGCCTCACGTCGGCGAACACCGCAGTTATGTGCTGCGCCTGCTTGTCCAGCTGATAGGTAAAGTTGGGTGTGTAGCCGGTCTGGGTAAAACCCATATGGTAAAGATTGGGAAAGCCGTGACTCATCAGGCCATGGTAGGTACGCATGCCCTGCGCCCAATGATCACCGAGCTTTACGGCGTTGCGCCCGATAATGTCGAGTTCGGCCTGGTGTGTGTAAGTTGCACGACTCACCTCGAAGCCGGTGGCGAAGATCAAACAATCGATCTCGTACTCAACACCATCAACCACCACGCCTTTTTCCGTGAGGCGCTCAATGCCTTGGCCGCCAGTGTCCACTAAAGTTACGCTCGGACGATTGAAGGTAGGCAGGTAATCGTCGTTAAAACACGGCCGTTTACACCACGGTCGATACCAGTGTTTGAGCGCTTCAGCGGTTTTTTTGTCATACACGGAGGCCTCGGCACGCGCACGTACACGGTTGTCGTGCTGATAGTCGATGATCTCACCGAGCTGTTTGAGCTCTGCATCGCTCAAGTGTGAGGCACCGGTACCATCCATCAATTCACCCAGCGACTTGAACAGCTCGGTCCAGCCATCGTTGACAAGATCCTCTTCGACCGCCACGCCAACCAACAGCTTGGTGAAGTTGTCATTGCGCTCGTGCTGCCAGCCGGGCTGCAGCGATTTGTACCACTGGGGATCGGTGGGGCGATTGCGTCGCTCGTCAACCGACGACGGTGTGCGCTGAAAAACGAACAACTGTTTGGCCGCCGCACCGAGGTGTGGAATTGCCTGGATAGCCGTGGCGCCGGTGCCGATGATGGCAACACGTTTGTCGCTGAGTTTGTTCAGATCGCCCTGCGGCGAACCACCGGTATAGCCATAATCCCAGCGGCTGGTGTGGAAGGTATGCCCCTTAAACTCCCGTAGACCGGGGATGCCCGGCAGCTTGGGCCGGTTCAAAGAACCGCTTGAGATCACCACGTGCTGCGCATGAATGACATCACCACGATCAGTGGTGACCGTCCAATGGGCCTGTTCATCATCCCAGCGCAGTTCGCGGACCTGGGTCTGAAAATAGGCACGCGAATACAAGTCAAAATGATGACCAATGCGTTGTGCGTGCGCGAAAATTTCCGGCTGGAAAGAATACTTCAGCGACGGCATGTAGCCCGTTTCGTCAAGCAACGGCAGGTAGATATATGACTCTACATCACACTGCGCGCCGGGATAGCGATTCCAGTACCAGGTGCCACCAAAGTCGCCGGCACGCTCGATGATACGGAAGTCACGGATGCCCGCTTCCTGCAAGCGCGCGGCCATCAACATACCGCCAAAACCGGCGCCCAGGATCACGACCTCAACAGTCTCACTTTTGGGCGCACGCTCGATGCGCGTGGTGATATGGGGATCGTCATTGTAGTGATGCAGATCGCCGTCGATGTTTTGATACTGTGCCGTGCCGTCCGCGCGCAGGCGGCGATCACGCTCGAAGTCATATTTGCGGCGGGTTTCCTGCGGGTCGAAACCGAGCTCGGCGGCGCTGGGAATACACAGCTTGCCATCTTTCATGAAGGATACGGGTGGTACGGGCTTGTTCATCTGGGGCCTCTGTTCGTGCGGAATTTTCTGCGGTCGCGGCTGGCGTGGGCGCGGATAGGAGACACGGCGACATAAGAAGTCTGCCGTGGACGTAGGATTTTAGAGCTTGGCCTACCTCATGGCGAACTTTTTTCTGCTCTATCGATGACAATCGTGCGCCGTTTAGTGACATCTTGTTCAGGCTTTGAACCCGACCGTCAAAAGGGCGGGCGCACACGCTAGCCTCAAGCCCGCATATTGACCTCGTCATCGAGCTTGTTAAAAACAACCGGGCAACCAGCTATGCGCAAGACACAAATATCAGCCTGCTTGCGCAGCGGTGTAAACATTGTTGGGGTCAGGTTTGCCGTCACGCGGGGAAACACTGGGACAGCCACCGAATGTGTTAGGCGAGTGAGCGCGTGCCTGTCAATTTCATGGGTGTCCTAGAGGTGTCCCCGATTTGATGGGTGTCCCAGATTGCGTGTGCTTTTGTTGGTGAGCGTAACGTCGGACCACGCACTCAGCGCAACACAGGACCGCTTTAAACAACACTCTGCGCGTTGGAGCGATGGCTGGGAACTCCTGCCTATCGTAGCCTTTAAGCTCCGCGCCACGTAACGGTTGGCAGCGTGATGGTGCGGGATGGCAGTCGCGGCGACGCGTTCTCATGGAGGCCATCGCAACGACCGACACCGATACTCGCGAGCGCCATCTGGCGGTCGCTTGGCGTCGCTTAGGACCCTGGTCAAAATTATCTCTACATCTGGCTGCTCCTGAGCGGCTGCCGCTGCGTTGCAATTTTTGGCAATAGCCCCGCTATTGCCTGCAAATCGCGCCCGGCTAGCACCCGCTCAGGAACACCCTCGGTGTTGACGAGATAATTCTGACCAGGGTCCTTACATGGACAATTTGTCACGCAATTTCGCCTGATTTCGTGTCGCCCAATTGCCAGCCCCCCCGCTCAAGCCGCGTGCAGGCGCAACGGCAGATGAGCCAGCGTACGCACCGCATTGCCGGCGCGCCACTGCGGCGAGCCCGTTAACTCCATACGCTCCACACGCGCCACCAGCGCACTGAGCATGGCGGTGATTTCCTGCCGCGCCAGATGTTGACCAACACACACATGAATACCGCTGCCAAAGGCCACATGGGGTCGTGACGGCCGTGTGATGTCAAATGTCTCCGGGTTTTCCCAGCGTGCCGGATCACGGTTGGCCGCACCCATCACACATAGGATCTTGGTATCAGCCGGCATGGTGGCCGTAAACATTTGCACGGCTTGGGTACTGGTACGGCAGAACGTGTGCACCGGCGAGGCATAACGCAGCACTTCGTCGATGGTAGCGGGTATCAGACTTGGATCTGCTCGCAAACGTGTCCACTGGGCGGGATGTTCGGCACAACACAACAGCAAATTAGCGAGCGTCGCGACGGTGGTATCGATACCGGCCGAAAGCAATGAGCGCACCAGCAGCGACGCCTCTTCTTCGCTGACATCGCCGTTTGCCGCGGCGGCGTAAATAGCCGCACCCAAGCCGTCATCACGCAGCGCGTCACGAGCACAACGCGCTGTTAACCACGGCACAATCTCGGCCGCATGGGCTAGCGAAGTCTGGCGCACCGCGTTATCCGGCCCGAGCGCGTCGAACACCATGGTGCCGTAGGTGAGCAGCCGTTCGCGCTCGCCACGCGCCACACCAACAGCATCACCAAATACTTCGAG
>JAYUQF010000333.1:0-3805 GCA_043756885.1 Pseudomonadota bacterium | reverse complement strand
CATCAGCACCGTTACATTATGGCTCTTGTGGATATAGTCGCTCATCCATAAAGTCTACGCCGCAAGCGGCGGGGAATTTACCCGCAGTGATTAAAATGAAGTACTGGGACATCGAACATCAAAACGCCGTGATTGTCGCGGGCTACAAAAACCCACCGACCAATTACCTCGTTGCCGACGCCCCCATCGAGCTCGCCTCACTGATCGAGTCCTGGCGCGCGCCCGAGGTACGGGCCGTGGTACTGACCGGCGCAGTCCGTGATCGTTACATCACCCACTACAGCGTCGAAGAATTGGTGGCCTGGGACGGCGCGTGATGGTGCGGTGTCAACGCCCGGGTTGGCCCCAAGCCCGGCGGCCACGAAGCTGCGTCGTCTATTTTGCGAGACCTTGTGATGCGCAACTTTTATTAGCCGATGACGTCATGGTCAATCGCCCCGCCGACCTGCCCTCGCGGCGAACTGGTGATTGAAGGGCTGCAGAAATAACTGTTGCGCAAGCGTCCGCTCGAACTGACGGCGCCTAAAGCGCCGCGCGCAGAGGCCTGAAAAACTGCACTATCTCATCGGCCAGCGCAGCGGGTTGTTCCATGGCGGCAAAATGTCCGCCCTTGGGCATCACACTCCAGCGCCGGATATCGGTATACATCTTTTGCGCCACACTGCGGGGCGGGCTCAGGATCTCACGCGGAAACGCGGCGTAACCGGTTGGCACCTTCACACCGCCGTCGGGGATCGGCCATGGGCCGTGCAACCGCGCGTAGTACGGCCAGAACGATGCACCGATCGCGCCGGTGAACCAATAAAACGCGATATTGGCGAGCAAGTGATCCTTGCTGAAAACACGCTCGACATCACCACCGCAATCACTCCAGGCGCGAAATTTATCCACTATCCAGGCAGCCAGTCCGGCGGGTGAATCGCTGAGCCCGAAGGCCAGGGTCTGGGGGCGTGTGCCTTGGATCCATTGATATCCTGTGCCGTCCTTCAGCCAGGTGGCGAGTTCGTCGAGGAACCGTTGTTCGTCTGCTGTGGGTGCCTCCAGCGTCTGCGTGTCCCGTCGCACCGCCAGCAGGTTGATATGAATACCGAGCAGTTTGTCTGGGTGCACCGCACCCAGTCGCGACGTAATGAATGCACCCCAATCACCACCCTGGGCCGCGAAGCGTTTGTAACCGAGCACGTCGGTCATAAGATCGGCAAAACAGTCGGCGATCATTTCCAGGCTGAAGCGCCGCTGGCCCGGCGCAAAGGACAAACCGTAACCCGGCAAAGATGGCGCAATCACCGTGAACGCGTCGGCCGGGTCACCACCAAAACGCGCCGGATCGGTGAGCCGCGGAATGATGTCGAGAAATTCGAATACCGAGCCCGGCCAGCCGTGGGACAACAGCAAGGGATAAGGTTTGGGCCCTTGCCCCTCAACGTGCAGATAATGCACATCGATACCGTGCAGCGGCACTTTAAATTGGGCAAACGCGTTAAGGCGCGCTTCCTGCGCCCGCCAGTCAAAACGAGTCTGCCAATACTCGACCAGCTCGCTCAAGTAGGCGACGTCGGTGCCATAGGCCCACGGCTCGCCGGGTGTTTGATCAGGCCAGCGGGTGAGACGCAGACGCGTGCGCAGATCGTCAATCGCGTGGTCGGGAACGTGGAGCTGGAAGGCTTGCGGGGTGACGGTCATGGGTGTGGCCTGCGCACAGTGGTAAGGGCGGCATTGTCTGCGCTGGCGGCACGCTGCGTCCAACGGCTCTGCCCTACTCAAAATAGGTAGTTCTTCGGGCTAGCGGGTCGACAAACGGGCTAGCGCGACGCTGGTGCCGGACGGGCGACCAACAAAATGTGAACGACTATCGCGGCGGTGCACGACTAACACTTTTTTGCGTGTCAGGTACACGCCCCGACGTGTACTCTTGGCCTGGAACCCTAGCCTAAGGAAAGGTCATGCGCATAAATTCCACCTGTGTGATCGTTGGTTTGTCATTACTGGCTGCCGCCGAACAAGCCCACGCTGTGTTCCCCGCACTTGAGAGTGACGGGAGTTTTAATACCGGCGTAGGTTCACTCACCTTGCAATTTGTGAGCGGTCAATTCAACACAGCCGTCGGGCATCAGGCGCTCAACGCCAATACCGTGGGGCAATCCAATACCGCCGTGGGATCCAAGTCTTTGCTGAGTAATACCACCGGCAATGGCAATACCGCAGTGGGCGACAGCGTCCTGAATTTAAATGTGACGGGCACGGAAAATACCGGCTCCGGCGCCTTTGCGCTCACGAGTAATACGACCGGTGTGCATAACACCGCACACGGGTTTTTTGCATTGGGTTCCAATGTAACGGGCATAAACAATAGCGCTATCGGATCTTTTGCTCTTGCGCTCAATTTTAATGGCGAGGCCAATACCGCCGCCGGAATTTCAGCGCTAGGCTTAAATGAAAACGGCTCTTACAACACGGCTGCGGGTGCCTATGCACTGGCGGCCAACACGTCCGGCCTCTCCAACACCAGCGTCGGTTGGGGTGCGTTGAGCGCGAACACGACCGGCGTCGATAATAGTGCCGTTGGCGACGAGTCAATGTATCTCAATACCTCCGGAGCAAAAAATACCGCGATAGGCACCAACGCCCTGCATGCCAATACCACCGGCAGTCGCAATATCGCACTGGGCATTGACGCCGGTTCGCTGCTCACGACCGGCAGCTACAACATCGACATTGGTCACCCCGGCGTGGCCAAAGAAACCAAAACCATCCGCATTGGTAAACCGGGCACACAGCTGAAAACCTACCTGGCCGGTGTGCGCGGTGTGACAGTGAGTGGTGGTGCGGCCGTGATGGTCAGCAAAACCGGCCAGTTGGGCGTGCAAACTTCATCACGACGCTACAAACAAGACATTCAAGCGATGGGCGAAACCAGTGCTGCCCTGCTGAAACTCAAGCCCGTGACCTTTCACTACAAAGTTGCCGACGAGCAGGGTGAAAAACCGCTGCAGTTTGGTCTCATCGCCGAAGAGGTAGCCGAAGTACTGCCCCAACTCGTGATCTATGACGAACACATGCAGCCGGAGACGGTTGCTTATCAAGCACTGTCCAGCCTGTTGTTAAATGAATTCCAACTCGAACACCAGCGTCGTCTGAGCAGCGAAGCGCAAGCACAAACGGAACTGGCCGCACTTCAAGTGCGCACTGCCGCTGCGCAAGCGCGTGCCTTGGAAGCAATCGAGGGGCTGGCAGCAGCACGCGTCCAAGCGCTGCAAGACCGGCAGGAACTCAGCGCACTGCGTGCACAGATGTTGCAGATGACACAAACCGTGGCACGCTTGGTGGCAAGACAAGCGCCCACCCCGAGTGTTGCAGTGGTCGCGCCCTAGCGGCTTGTGGCGCTAAAAACGACGCTTCCGTCATACCAACAAATAGGCCAAAACCATGCATGTAGTTGTCGAAGAAATCGTCGCCGCAGCTGCCGATCAAGTGTTCGCCGTGATTGGCGATTTTGCCGGACTCGAAAAAAACGAAATGATTAAAGACTTCACGGTCACAGGCAGCGGCGTCGGCGCGGTGCGCAGTATCACCCTCGCAAATGGCGGTGTGATCGAAGAGCGGCTGGAAAAACACGATGCAAAGGCGCGCACCTTCACCTATGCCATTATCAACGAACAGACCGCACTGCCGGTCGCGAAATATGTCTCGACCGTGGTGGTCAGCGTCGTCGACGCCCATTCTTCGCGCATCAACTGGTCGAGTTACTTCGAACCGGTCGGGATTAGCGAGGCGCAGGCACAGACCATCATTGCGGGTGTCTACA
>JAYUQF010000332.1:0-3806 GCA_043756885.1 Pseudomonadota bacterium | reverse complement strand
ACACCTTGCTCGCATTACTGGTGCCTGGCAGCGACCCGGTGCATCGTGTCTCTATCGTGCCACGAGGCATGGCGCTGGGAGTTACCTATCAGTTGCCGATAGACGACCGCACCAGTTACGGCGAGGACTATTTGCGTGCGCGCATCACCGGCGCGCTGGGCGGGCGTGCCGCCGAACGGCTCATCTATGGCGTGCTGACGAGTGGTGCGGAAAACGATCTGCAGCAGGTCACCGACATCGCGCGCCATATGGTGTTGCGCTGGGGTATGAGCGACAAGCTTGGCCCGATCAGTTTTGTCGCGCCCCAGGATGAAGGCCTGCCGCCGGCCTTTCAGCAACAGCCCTATAGCGAAGCGACCGCAGAACTTATCGATGCCGAGGTGCGGCGCATTGTCGATGAGAGTCTGCAGCAGGCACAAAACGTGCTCGCCGACCATCGCGACGAACTTGACGCACTGGCGCAAGCGCTGTTGCTGAACGAATCGATGAATGCCAACGAGATTTATGCCGCTGTCGGAATGCCACTGCCGCCCGCCGCCGTGGCGTGAAGCGCGGCCGCAGACTACCTGAACAAGCGCTGGTAATCCGTCTCAAGCGATTTGTAGCAGGCGCACGAGGCTGCTTCCAGACCGGTGCGTGACAATACCGTAATGGTGCCGCGCGTATAACTGATCAACTTTTTTCTCGCCAGCGCGCCGGCGGCGATGGTCACCGCGCTGCGCTGCACGCCGAGCATGTCAGCAAGAAACTGGTGGGTGAAATGAAAAAACTGCGCATGGGCACGGTCATGGATCATCAACAGCCAGCGCGCGAGACGTTGGTCGACCTCATGGAAGCGCAAGCAGGCGGCACTCTGAGTCAATTGAACGGTTAACACATACAGATAGCGGCCAAGTGTGGCGCGCAGCGCCGGCCGCGCGGCTAGCTCGCGACGCATTTGCGCGGCGCTCATGCACAGCGCACTGCCGGCGCCCTGCACGACCGCCTGCAGCGGCGCGTTGTTGACGCCCAACAATAATGTGGCGCCGAGCATGCCTTCGCTGCCGATCATGCCCATCTCCAGCGGCGCATGCCTGGGCACAAGTGCAACCAGTGAAATGAAGCCACTGAGCGGAAAATACACGTTCCGCAGGGTCTGCTCGGGCTCGTCGAGGACAGCGCCGAACTCGAGGTCGATTTTACTAACGTGCCGCATTATGGCGAGACGATCGGCGTTTGGGAGATCGGCAAGCAGCCGGTTTATTATCGTTGGAGCGGGCGTGGCGAGCATGGTTCGTCCTGCGCACTTTAAACGCCAGGAATGGCAAGAGCGAGGTGCGATATCTAGCTCGGTGGACAAACTTAGCCGCAGGTGCCGCTGTGCTCTGTGCGGCAGGTAACACACTCCCATAGGCGTGAATTCATTCGCACATTTAACGGCAACGTTTGGCGTGTTATCCAGCGATACGGGGTGCGAATGAATTCGCACCTGCGAGTGCCTCCGACTTCAGCGCAGCGCTTTAACCATGGCCGTCGGATGCGCGCTATATGGCAACAATCTGTCAGACTCTTTTTTGACCACCGCGTAACACTCGCAGCTCAAAGTTTCCAGGCGCGTCCGGTCCAGCACGGTGATATGGCCGCGGCTATATTCGATCACGCCCTGACGTTGCAGCTTGCCGGCGGCATCGGTGACACCCTCGCGCCGCACGCCGAGCATATTGGCGATCAACTCCTGGGTCATGACCAGTTTGTTATCAGGCAGGCGGTCCAGCGACAGTAGTAGCCAGCGACATAGTTGCTGGTCGATGGAATGGTGGCGGTTGCATACTGCGGTCTGAGCCATCTGGGTGATCAGCGCTTGGGTATACCGCAGGATCAATAGCAGCAGATCGCCGTGACGGTTGAACTCGTCTTTCAGCAGTGGCGCCGCTACGCGATAGGCCGTGCCCGCACTCTGCACGATGGCGCGACTGGGTGTGCTGCCGCCACCCATGAATACCGACACCCCCACCAAGCCTTCATTGCCGACCACCGAGATCTCAGCGGAGGCGCCCGATTCCATCACATACAACAGCGACACGATGGAATCGGTCGGAAAATAGATGTAGCGCAGATTATCGCCGGATTCATACAGGACTTTGCCGAGCGGCAAAGGGATGGTATCCATCGAGGGTTTTAAACGCGCCAGCACTTCGCCTGGCAGCGCGGCGAGCAGGTGATTTTGCATCAGGGGTGTCATGAACGCTCCATGCGTTTGAGCTTAGCGTCCGACGAAGTTCGCGATGGAGAGTTTTTCATAACAAGCAGGCCGAGTCTAGATGCGGGTCAACCCCAAGTCTGCTCCCTGAAGGATTCGTCGTTTTGTGCGGTAACGCACAAAGACATGCAGCCTCGCTCTCTCTGTGGTCTGCCGCACAGAGAGCGGTGGTGCGGCTGGCGCAGAGTTTCGAGCATGCCCAACCTTACTCCACAACGACGCTTGGCGCAGCCGCCCGTGATTCGGGCCGCATATGTGCAGTGTGAGGTACTGCTAGTGTCGTGTTCGGCGCGGGTTGCTGAGCGCATCGCCGTGGCATTGAGGGAGGCGACCGAGGTCCGCTATCACCTCACGTCGGTGGCGAGCCTTGAGAGCGCTGCGCGAAACCTCGGCGAGCGCCCTTTTCAGGTGTTGTTGCTGGATTGGAATCTGACCAGGGAACCGGCTTCGCCAACCCTGGCCACGTTGCTGGAAACAACGCCGAACGTCGCCGTGCTGGTACTGATAAACGATGCAGAGCTGGCCCTGGCCAGCGCGGCGCTAGCCTTGGGCGTGCAGGATTATGTCTTGGAAACCGATTTCGAAGATGGCCGGGTGGCGCGCATATTAAGCAGCGCAATAGCGCGCAAGCAGCACGGCTGCGAGCAGGCGGAACGCGCGCGGCGCACCGCGATGACGCTCGATTCGATTGGCGACGCGGTGCTCAGCATCGACCTGCAAGGCCGCGTGAATTATCTCAACCGGGTGGCTGAGGTCATGACCGGTTGGAGCTGCTCGCAAGCCTGTGGCCGACCGCTCAACGAAGTGTTTGATGTCGTCAATGAAGCCACCCGCCAGCCGGTGCCCGACCCGCTGCAGCGCGCGGTGCGCGAAGATCGCGCCGTAGAACTGACCCACGACAGTTTGCTGTTGCGCCGTGACGGACGCGAATACCCCATAGAAGACTCGGCGGCACCGATCCGCAGCCACGATGGTCACGTGGCTGGTGCAGTGGTCGTTTTTCGCGACGTCGGCGGGCTGCGCGCCACAGCGCGCGATCTGGCCCATCTCGCCCATCACGATGTGCTGACCAATCTGCCCAATCGCCTGTTATTTGGAGAACGAGTCGCCAATGCCATCGTATTGGCGCGGCGCCACGCTTGTCAGGCCGCAATTCTGTATCTGGATCTCGATGGTTTTAAACACATCAATGATTCGCTCGGCCATGCGCAAGGCGACCAGTTGCTGCTGTTGGTGACCGAGAGATTGGTGCAGAGTGTGCGCGCATCAGACACCGTGTGTCGCCAGGGAGGCGATGAGTTTGTAGTGCTGCTGAGCGAAATCGACGGCGCAACAGACGCAGTCGCCAGTGCCGAAAAATTGCTGCGTACCTTGGCCGAACCTTACGTTATTGCCGGGCAAACGCTGCAGGTGACAGCGAGTATCGGCATTGCGCTTTATCCCAAAGACGGTCGCGATGTGGTTGCGCTGCTGCATAGCGCCGATTATGCAATGTATGCTGCCAAACGACTCGGCCGCAATCAGGTTCAGTGTTTCGACAGCGCCGAGTCGCAGACGGGGCAGAACG
>JAYUQF010000331.1:0-3821 GCA_043756885.1 Pseudomonadota bacterium | reverse complement strand
TGCCCGCGACGACGCCGAAGAGCTGAATTTTCAGGCGCTGGACGCCGCTATTGAGGAGTGCATTCCGCTCGCCTTACGCCGTACCAGCAGCTTCCTCACCCATCCGGTGTTCGAGCGTTATCACTCCGAGACTGAAATGATGCGCTACATGCGTCGCCTCGCACGTCGCGACATCGCGCTGGATCGCGCCATGATCCCGCTCGGTTCGTGCACCATGAAACTCAATGCGGCGGTTGAGATGCAGGCACTGTCGTATCCCGAGTTTGCCGATCTGCATCCCTTTGTGCCTCTCGATCAGGCCCAGGGTTATCAGCGCTTGTTTGAAGAATTGACGGCGATGCTGGTGGATTTAACCGGCTTCGCGGCGTTTTCGTTGCAGCCCAATGCCGGCTCGCAGGGTGAATACGCCGGGCTGCTGGTGATCCGCAAATATCACGAGGTGCGCGGTGAAGGGGCGCGCGATGTGTGTCTGATTCCAGCCTCGGCCCACGGCACCAATCCTGCCAGTGCGGCCATGGCTGGCCTGCAGGTAGTGGTCGTGAACTGCGACGACAACGGCAATGTAGATGTCGCCGATCTGCGCGCCAAAGCACAAAGCCACGCCGCGCGACTGGCCTGCCTCATGATCACCTACCCGTCGACCCACGGTGTGTTCGAAGCTTCGATTATCGAACTCTGCGACATCGTGCACAGCTACGGCGGTCAGGTGTATATGGACGGCGCCAACTTCAACGCCCTGGTCGGCATTTGTCGGCCGGCCGAGATCGGCGCCGATGTGATGCACATCAATTTGCACAAAACCTTCGCTATTCCCCATGGTGGTGGCGGGCCGGGTATGGGGCCTATTGGAGTTAAGCCCCATCTTGCGGCGTATCTGCCTGATCATCCGGTGGTGGGTGGTGTTAATCCCGCTGCGGGCCCGGCCGGCACCATAGGCTCGGTGTCGGCCGCGCCGTGGGGCTCAGCGAGTATTTTGACGATTTCGTGGGCCTATATCGCGATGATGGGGGCGAGTGGTTTGCGGCGCGCCACGATGGTCGCGATCCTGGCGGCCAACTACGTCGCGATGCGCTTGCGCGATCACTACCCGGTGCTTTACACCGGCCGTAGTGGCATGGTCGCCCACGAGTGCATTATCGATCTGCGCGCGCTCAAAGCGGCCACCGGTATCAGCGTTGATGA
Organism: Pseudomonadota bacterium; assembly: GCA_043756885.1. Lineage (GTDB taxonomy): Bacteria > Pseudomonadota > Gammaproteobacteria > JADJYF01. The sequence goes on along the minus strand of JAYUQF010000331.1, from coordinate 2,639 downwards.
TGTGGCAAAACGCCTCGCCGACTACGGTTTTCACGCACCGACCATGTCCTTCCCGGTGGCCGACACGCTCATGATCGAACCGACCGAAAGCGAGAGCCTGCGCGAACTCGATCGCTTCTGTGAGGCGATGATCAAGATCGCAGGTGAGATCACGGCCGTGGCGCAAGGGCGGGTAGATCGCGACAACAATCCACTCAAAAACGCGCCCCATCACCACCGCTTATTGATCGATGAACAATGGACGCGACCCTACAGCAAGGCCGAAGCGTTTTTTCCGATGGAGGGCCTGCACGAGGATAAATATTGGCCGCCGGTGTCACGCATCGACAATGTGTACGGCGACAAACACGTGGTGTGCAGTTGCCCACCGATGGCAGCTTATCTGGACTAAGAGGGGGGGTACGTGCCCCTCACCCCAACGCTCACGCTAATGTTGTTTTTGTTTCCCCACAGCGCGCGCAACGCTTGATTGTTACAAGCTTGCCTTGTTTAACGTCGAACTGCTTGTTTTGGTCAACTTGCCACTTATGGAAGCCGCTTTTGCACAGGGTTTTGCCTTCGCCCTTATTGCCTTTCAACGGTTGACGGAACGGAATGACATCGCCCATGGCTGCTCCCCGCAGACTTGCTCGGTCCGACAAGTGTAGTTCAAAGTCGCCGGTAAGCATCGCCCAGATCCTGCTCCAGCAGCATCGTTATCTCAGCCACGCGCGCGGGGTGATACACCTGCTCGCTCACCTGGCCCCAGGCCACGGCCGGCCACCATTTGTCGTCAGGGTGGCGGCCAATCACATGGATATGCAGCTGGGGAACGATATTGCCGATGGCTGCGATGTTCAGTTTGGCAATCATGAAGCGTGCGCGCACGAAGCGTGAAAGCTGATGGATCTCGCTCTGCAAACGGATTTGCTCACCATCAGTCAAATCGCACAGCTCGATGACCTCGGTATCCGGCACCAGTATGAACCACGGCACCTCGGCCTTGTTCATGAGCAGTACCTGACACAGCGGCAGCCGACCCAGCACATGGCAATCGGCGCGCAAGGGCGCGGCGAGCGTGAACGGCGTTGCGCACGATTCGTTCATAGCGCTTCAGGAGGCCGACATACCGCCGTCGATGGGATAACTGTTGCCCGTGATGTAAGCCGCTTCGTCGCTGGCCAGGAACAGGGCGAGTTGCGCCACTTCGAGGGGCTGCCCATAACGACGCAGGGGCACGGCCGCTTCCATTTTTTTCTTGACCATTGCCGTTGCACCCGGCGCAAAACCGGCCTCGATGGATTCCATCATGCGTGTCGCAATCGGCGCAGGGTTAATGGTATTAACCCGAATGTTGTGTTGCGCGCATTCCAGCGCGGCGGATTTCATCAAGCCCACGACGGCATGTTTGGAGGCGATATAAGCGCCGAATTTGGGCACACCGCGCAGGCCGCCCAGGGAGGAGGTGATGACGATGCTGCCACCGCCACTCTTGGCCATCGCCGGGATGACATATTTCAAACCAAGAAAAACGCCGCGCACATTGACGGCCATGACCCGGTCGAACACCTCAAGGGGATAATCGACGATAGAGCTCACCGCGCCCTCGATGCCGGCGTTGTTAAAAAACACATCAACTCGGCCATGACGCGCAACGGTCGCCTGCACATAGGCTTCAACCTGGCCAGGATCGGTGACGTCGGCCGCGATCCCCAGGGCGCTTTGTCGCCCAATCTCAGTCACGGCGCGATCCAGTGCCCCCTGATCGAGATCAACCAACACCACCTGCGCCCCCTCAGCGGCAAACAGTTTGCCCGCCGCCAGCCCGATGCCGCCGGTGCCGCCGGTAATTATCGCGACTTTGTTACTTAAACGTTGCATGGCTGTCCCCCGCTGATGGTGCGTCATAGTCGTTAGCTCGGGCGCTGATTAGACCACCGAAGCTGTCGGTGCGGGAAACGTAACCCAGGAAATCTCCTGACAAAATCCCGGCTTTTGGAGCGATTCAAGCTCACGTGCGCGCGGGCTACGTGTAACATGAGGGTCGTCTATGTCGCTCTTCGTTCGTAATTTAATGACCAGCTCTATTCGTCGACCTCGCGCATGCTGACTCGCGCACTGGCTGTCCTCAAGGATACCTACGGTTACAGTGCCTTTCGTGGCCATCAGCGCGAGGCAATCAGCTGCGCCCTGGGCGGTCAGGATTGTGTTGTGCTGATGCCTACCGGTGGTGGTAAGTCTTTGTGTTATCAGATCCCGCCGTTGGTGACCGGTGGTTGTGCACTGGTAGTCTCACCGCTCATCGCTTTGATGCAAGATCAGGTGGCGGCATTGGACAGAATCGGCGTGTCGGCGGCCTGTCTGAACTCCAGTATGGGCAGTGGTGAACAGGCGAGCGTTGCGCGGCGGCTGCGCGAAGGTGATCTGCGACTGCTCTATGTTGCACCCGAGCGCGTGTTACAGCCACGCACCATAGAAGCGCTCGGCAGCGCGCGGGTTTCATTGATCGCGATCGACGAAGCCCATTGTGTTTCGCAGTGGGGGCATGACTTCCGCCAGGATTATCTTGAGCTTGGCGCCTTAGCCGAACATTTCCCCGGTGTGCCGCGCATGGCCCTGACTGCCACGGCGGACGAGCGCACCCGCGTCGATATTGCCGC
>JAYUQF010000330.1:0-1512 GCA_043756885.1 Pseudomonadota bacterium | reverse complement strand
ATGGAATACGAAGACTTCATCGCCCAGGGCGACGCCGCCTTTCCATGGCTATTACCCGACAACGAATGGCAGGAAATGGCGTTGTGTTACACCTCGGGCACAACCGGCAATCCTAAGGGCGTGGTTTATCACCACCGCGGCGCTTATCTCAATGCCATCAGCTGTGCCATGGCCTGGAACATGGTGCATCACCCGGTCTATCTATGGACCTTACCGATGTTCCATTGCTGCGGTTGGACCTTTCCCTGGACGATTGCCGCTCTGGCCGGCACCAATATCTGCTTGCGCCGGGTCGCCGCCAAGCCGATCTATGACGCCATTGCCGAACACAAGGTCACTCACTTCTGCGGTGCGCCTATCGTCTTGAATTTTATCATTCACGCCCGTGCCGAAGACAAACAACCACTCCCCCATACCGTTGAAGTGATGACCGCTGGCGCCGCACCGCCCGCCGCGATTCTGCGTTCCATGCAAGCCAATGGTTTTCACATCACTCACACCTACGGTCTGACGGAGGTTTATGGCCCAGCGGTATTCAATGCACCGCAGGATGACTGGGCCGCACTCGATGAAGAAGCCTATGCCGAAAAGCTGATTCGGCAGGGCGTGCGCTATCACGTACTGGAAGATCTGGACGTGATGGATCCACAAACCATGCTGCCGGTTCCACGCGATGGCGAAACCCTCGGCGAGGTCATGTTCAAGGGCAATGTGGTAATGCGTGGTTATCTCAAGAACAAAAAAGCCACGGAAGAAAGTTTAGCCGGCGGTTATTTTCATTCCGGCGATCTGGCGGTGATGTACCCCGACGGTTACATCCAGATCAAAGATCGCTCCAAGGACATCATCATCTCGGGTGGCGAGAATATTTCTTCGATCGAGGTCGAAGAGGTGCTGTACAAACATCCGGACATTCTCGAAGCCGCAGTGGTGGCGCGTCCCGACGACAAGTGGGGCGAAACGCCCTGTGCCTTCGTGACCTTAAAACCAGCCGCAGGTGAGGTAAGCGCTCAGCAGATCATCGCCTATTGCCGCGAGAAGCTTGCACACTTCAAAGCGCCCAAGACCATCGTATTTTGCGACCTGCCCAAAACCGCGACGGGCAAGATTCAAAAGTTCAAGCTGCGCAAAGATGCCGAGACAATGGGCAGCCCCTGACACCAATCCAAACCTGGCGATCTGCGTAGGTGCGAATTTATTCGCACTAATTCGACCAGGAGCAATGTGACTGCACGTCCGACCAAGTGTGACCTAAGGCCCCTGGTCAAAATTATCTCGTCAACACCGAGGGTGTTCGTGAGTGGTTGCGGCTAGGCGCGTTTCGCCGGCAATAGCGGGGCTATTGCCAAGAAATGCAACGCCGCTGCGGCCGCTCACGAACAGCCGGATGTAGAGATAATTTTGACCAGGGGCCTAAGCAAACAACCAGGGCGCCTCCGCCTTCTTTTTCGCTTCATAGGCCTTGATGTCATCGGCGTATTTCAAAGATAAACCGATGTCATCCAGACCATG
>JAYUQF010000329.1:0-10825 GCA_043756885.1 Pseudomonadota bacterium | reverse complement strand
TGCCGGTCGCCTACGCCTCGTCTGACCTGATTAATACTTTCGGCGCAGTCATCGCGCAACACGGGTTGCGCCAGCTGCGGATCGCCGAGACCGAGAAGTACGCCCACGTGACGTTCTTTTTCAACGGCGGCGAAGAGAACGTATTCGAGGGTGAGGACCGCATCATGGTGCCCTCGCCAAATGTAGCGACCTACGACCTCGCGCCCGCCATGAGTGCCAACGAAGTAGCGGACAAATTGATTGATGCCCTGCGCAGCGAGTCATACGACACAATCATCTGTAACTTTGCCAATGCTGATATGGTCGGCCATACCGGCAACTTTGACGCCACGGTTGCATGCATCGAGGTGCTCGATGCGTGTCTTGGGCGCGTACTCGCCGCGGCCAAGGCCCATGGCGTTGATGTACTAATCACATCTGACCACGGCAACGCCGAAAAAATGCGTGAGTCCAATCATGAACACGGCAGCCACGAACCACATACCGCGCATACCAGTAACCGGGTGCCGCTCATCTACGTTGGGCGCGACGCCACGATGACACAGAACGGCAGCCTCACCGATATCGCGCCGACTATGTTGGCTTTAATGGATATCACCATTCCGCACGAGATGACCGGTCGGCCTCTCATCGATCTGCGCGGCCGCCACCACAACGCAGCCTGATCCCGGGGCCACCGCTCGTAACCGGTCTATACCCTCAGGCTGGCTGCCGGTATGCTGCAAAGCGCTGCGCGTGCGCCCGGAACTCGCTGGCCTCGCGGCCCTCCTACTGACGAACGAACCATGAGCGAACCCTCTCCATGCAGAAGCTAAGGACCCAGGCGGAAATAATCTCGTCAGCACCGAGGGTGTCGCTGCGCGGTTGCTGCAAGGCGCGTTTCGCGGTCAATGGCCCAGCCCTTGCCAAGAAACGCAACGCCGCAGTGGCTGCGCAGAGGCAGCCGAATGCCGAGATTATTTCCGCCTGGGTCCTAAATGCGCGCCGTGCCCTTTCGATGCTGACGCTGACCGTCCTGTTCACTTTCTCTGCGATTGCCCAAGATGGCGCTACACCAACCCCATCCCAGGCGCCTGCGAGTCAACCGCCAGCTGCAGTAACTCCCGCTGTTGGCGACGACGACGCCAAAGAGAGCGAGGCGGCGCAGGCGACCAGTACTGCGACCCCAGGCGACGCGATTCCAGTCGACGATATCCGCGTTCTGGTCGAAGTCCTGCACAAAATCAAAAGTGATTATGTCGAGGCCATCGACGACAAAACGCTTTTTGAAAATGCCATGCGCGGCATGCTGTCGGGACTCGACCCCCATTCTTCCTATCTCGACGCTGACGACTTCACCGATCTTCAAGAAGGAACCTCCGGCGAATTCGGCGGCTTGGGTATCGAAGTCGGCATGGAAGAGGGTTTCATGAAAGTTATTTCGCCGATCGACGACACCCCCGCTCAACAGGCCGGCGTCCAGGCCGGTGACTCCATCGTCAAACTTGACGATGTGATAGTAAAAGGCATGGCGATCAATGATGCCGTGAAGATCATGCGCGGCAAACCCGGCACCGACATCACGTTGACCATCGTGCGCGAAGGGGAAACAAAACCCCTGGTTTTCAAACTCACACGGGCGTTGATCAAAGTTGCCAGCGTACGCAGTCGCATGCTGGAGCCCGGCTATGGTTATGTGCGTGTGTCGCAGTTCCAGGCAGCAACTGGTGATGATGTGCTTAAACAAGTCGGCGAGCTCAAACAGAAAGCCGGCGATAAGTTGCATGGTCTTATTCTCGACCTGCGCAACAATCCCGGTGGCATCCTCGGCGCCGCAGTGTCCATCGCCGATACCTTTTTAGAATCCGGGCGTATCGTTTATACCGATGGTCGCGTGGCCGACTCCAAACTGGAGTTCTCCGCTAAACCACCGGATGCGCTGAGCGGCGCGCCGCTCATCGTATTGATCAACGAAGGCTCGGCATCGGCATCGGAGATCGTGGCCGGCGCGCTGCAGGATAGCGGTCGGGCGCTGATAATGGGACGTCGCAGTTTTGGCAAGGGCTCGGTGCAAACCATCCTGCCCTTGAACAACCGCTCAGCACTCAAACTCACCACCGCGCGTTACTTCACACCCAATGGTCGTTCCATCCAGGCTGAGGGCATCAAACCCGACATCGTCATCGACAAGGTCAAGGTCTCGACGATTAAAACCGCCAGCAGCGAAATCATCAAGGAAGCCGACCTGAGCAGGCACCTCGCCAATCCGGTCACCGACAAAGACAAGGGCACTGCGCCCAAATCCTCTGCCGCTACGGACGACGATAAAAACGACACCGAGCAGGGACCATTGGCGGAACGCGATTATGAACTGTACGAAGCGCTGAACATGCTCAAAGGCATGACGATGTTAAACAGTAAGCGCAGCGTTACCGCACCCTGATACCCGCGCCAACAACGCCGCTAACGCCGGTCCGAGCTGCGCTTGAGGGAAGCAAAGCCGGCTATCGCACCCAGTGCACCGATCAACCACACGCCCAGTGGCAGCGGCCCAAGCCGGGTGGTTGCCGAGCCCTTTACCGCCAACAGAATGGCTGCGCAGACCACGCAGCCAACCGCCGTCAGTGCCAGTACCAGACGCCGCTGCATAGACCTTATCTCAAGTCGAATTTCATCGAGCTTGGGATCATTGGTCTGGACTTTAAGTCGCCCACTCTTCAATTGGTCCAGTACCTCAAAACCCAACATCGGCAGTTCGGGCAAGCGGTCGACCCAATACGGCACATTGGCCTTGAAGGCACTGAACAGGCGCCGTGCGCCAACCCGTTCCAACATGAATTTCTCTAACGATGGGCGCGCGGCCCGCCACAGGTCAAGCTCCGGATAGAGTTGGCGGCCGATACCCTCGACGTTGACCATGGTTTTCTGCAGCAATAACAACTGCGGCAGAATCTGCATCTCAAAACGCTGAGCGGTTTGAAACAGACGTAACAATAAATTGCCCACCGAGATGTCCTTCATCGGGCGATCGAAGATCGGCTCGCAGACCGCCCGGATTGCAAATTCGAATTCGTCGACCCGTGTACGACTGGGAACCCAGCCGGACTCTACGTGCAACTCCGCCACGCGCCGATAATTGCGATCAAGAAAAGCCGAAAAATTTTCCGCCAGATAACGCTGATCGAATTCGCTCAGAGAGCCCATGATGCCGAAGTCGACGGGTGCGTAGCGCGGGCCGGCGCCATTGTCGCCGGGTAGAATGAACAGATTGCCGGGATGCACATCCGCGTGAAAAAAATGGTCACGGAATACCTGGGTGAAAAAGATTTCAACGCCGCGCTCGGCCAGTATTTTAAGATCAACACCGGCGCGTCGCAGGCCTTCTGTATCACTGATATGCAGACCGGTGACACGCTCCATCACCAGCACGTTCTCGCGGGTATGGTCCCAGAATACTTCCGGCACATACATGCGATCCGAATCGGCAAAATTGCGTCGCAGCTGCGAGCAGTTCGCCGCTTCGCGCATCATGTCGAGTTCGTCCAGCAGTGTTTTTTCGAACTCGGTTACCACCACGCGCGGCTTTAACAAGCGTCCACGCGTCCACAGACGTTCGGCAGCATCAGCCAACAGGTACATGAGTTTGATGTCTTGGCCGATGGTGTGGCGCAAGTTGGGTCGCACAACCTTGACGATAACCTCGTGGCCGTCGAGCAGACGCGCGGCATGCACCTGAGCGATTGACGCCGAAGCCAAGGGTGTCTCATCAAACATGACAAAGACGCGTTCGAGTGGGTAGCCGTAAGCCCGCTCGACGATGGTCCGCGCCAACGCACCGGGAAAGGGCGGCACATGGTCCTGCAGCTTGGCCAGTTCACCGGCAAATTCGTCGTTCAATAGATCACGACGCGTGGAAAGGATCTGACCGAATTTGACGAACAATGGCCCGAGGTCTTCGAGCACCTCGCGGCAGCGCTGCGCGCGTGGCGGATATTTGCGGCGCCGCCAGTTCCATGGCAGCAGATAAAGAATGAAGCCGAAGGGTGCAAACATCGGCGTCGAAAAAATGAGCTGATCAAAACCATGGCGGATCAGCACCCGCGCGATGGTCAGCACACGCAGAAATTGCGGCACCAGAATCATATCTGCCGCTGGCGGTCGCGCAGACGCTGCAAACGTGCCTCAAAGCGATCAACATCGTCGGCCAATACAAACACCGCGCGGCCAAACTTCTCAAGTTGCACGCGGCCGGCCAGCAGCTGACTCTCGTGGTTCAGATACTCGGCCGCGTCGCGCTCAAGCTTGGCGAGCGTGTCACGACCCAGGGCAAACACGGCCCGCGCGGCGCGCCCGATTTGATGGGCGGGCACGTCGCCGATAACACGTGAGAGTAGTTCTTCCCAATCAATCTGGAGATCTGCAAGCAAAGCCTGCACCTGTTGTGCCACGGCCAGGTCGCCGGCGATTTCAATACGTCCGGCGCCCAGCGAATCGCCGCGCCGGCTGGCACGAGCGTAAGCGATGAAGTCGGCAACACGACCACTGACCTTCACTGCCACCGGCCCGTCATGGCGACGTCGCAAATAGACGCCGTGCGCGCCGGGCAGGGCAAAAGCTCTGCGTGTGCTGTCGCGCAGCGCTATCTCGATGACACGGCCCTCCAATGCAGCCAGACGCGCGGCAGTGTCGGCATTGGTGTTGAGTAGTCGCGACAAAGCGACCGAAATAATCTTTTCCACTGTGGTCAGCAGCGGATCGGTAAACCCGTTTGCTGCACCCTGACTGATACCCGCGCTCATGTCAGTACTTCCAACCAACATGCACGGCGACTATGCCGGCTAACAGGTTGAAATAGCGCACACCCTCAAAACCGGCGCGCTCCATCATGAATTTGAGTGCCTCTTGATCGGGGTGCACACGTATCGACTCGGCGAGATAGCGATAACTGTCACCGTCACCAACAATCAATTGCCCGAGTCGCGGCAAGGCCTGAAAGGAATAAAAATCATAAGCGCGGGCCATGAGCGGCGTTTTGACGGTGGAAAACTCGAGGATAACGACGCGGCCGCCCGGCCTTAGCACCCGGGCAATCTCGGTTAAAGCGTCCTGCTTGTGAGTAACATTGCGCAGACCAAAGCCCATGATCACGCGGTCTATGGCGCTGCTTGCAAAAGGTAGGGCCTCGGCGTTGCCCTGCACGTACTCAAGCCCGCTGGCCAGCCCGGCGTCGAGCGCGCGATCACGACCTCGCCACAACATCTGCGCATTAATATCGCTGACCAATACGCGGTTCTTGCCGGGAAAACGTTGCACCAGCAGACGCGCGATATCGCCCGTGCCGCCGGCCAAATCGAGCACCACATGGCCCGCACGCAACTTCAACAAATCGACGGCAAAACGTTTCCACAGACGATGCATGCCGGCTGACATCAAATCATTCATGAGGTCGTAACGTGGGCTGACCGCATCGAACACTTGTTTAACACGCGCGGTTTTGTCCGCCGGTGTTACACGCTCATAACCGAACAGGCTCTCACCTTCCTGCTGAGCGTCCATCGGCGGTTCAGCCGCCATCGACAACACGTTCAATACCGGCAGCGGACAATGCCGCAAGGTAACGACGCCAATATTCCGTGTGGCGCGAGCCCAGTTCGTAGAGGTAGTCCCAAGTATATAAACCGGTGTCATGACCATCGTCGAACACTAGCTTGACCGCGTAGTTGCCAACGGCCTCGATGTCTTTGATGTTGACCTGCTCCTTACCCAACTGCAGCACCGCCTGCTCGGGACTGTGGCCGCGTACTTCGGCCGAGGGCGAATGAACCCGCAGGAACTCACAGGACAGGGTAAAGATCTGCCCGTCCTCAAAACTTATTTCGAGCTTGCGCGATTGCTGATGAAGCTTGATGTCGGTGGGTAGATGGTTAGCCATGTCAGAGGATGTACTTGGCGAGATTGTCGTCTGCCACCAGACGGCCGATATGACGATTAACGTAATCGGCATCAATGATGAGGTGCTGGCCGTCAAGTCCCGGCGCGGTAAATGACACCGCTTCGAGCAGTTTTTCCATCACGGTATGCAAGCGTCGCGCGCCGATGTTTTCACTGCGTTCATTAATGGAGCAGGCGATCTCGGCCAAACGGGCCACGCCATCGACGGTGAATTCCAGTTCGACGTTTTCGGTCGCGAGCAGCGCTTTGTACTGACGCGTCAGCGAAGCATCCGGCTCGGTGAGGATGCGAATGAAATCCTCAACCGTCAGCGGCAACAGCTCGACCCGATTGGGCAGCCGTCCCTGCAATTCGGGGATCAAATCTGATGGCTTGGCGAAGTGAAACGCACCACTGGCGATAAACAACACGTGATCCGTTTTAACCATGCCGTGTTTGGTATTAATGGAACAGCCTTCCACCAGTGGCAACAAGTCGCGCTGCACACCTTCGCGAGAAACGTCCGGGCCATGGGTGTCGGAACGCCGTGCGACCTTGTCGATTTCATCGAGGAATACGATGCCGTTCTGTTCGAGATTGTCCAACGCACGGGCGCGGATGTCTTCTTCGTTGATGAACTTCGCGGCTTCTTCTTCAATGAGCATCTTGCGCGCGTCGGTTATCTGCACCCGTCGGCTGCGTGTTCGACCCTGACCCAGATTCTGGAACATGCCGCGCAACTGATTGGTCATCTCTTCCATACCGGGCGGCGCCATGATCTCAACACCCGGATTGGCCGCGTTGACTTCGATTTCGATCTCCTTGTCTTCGAGTTTGCCCTCGCGCAGCATCTTGCGAAAACGCTGGCGGGTTGCCGAACCATCTTCCGGTGCGGTTTCGCCGAACGTCCGTGGGCCGGGCAACAGCACATCCAATATGCGCTCTTCGGCAGCTTCTTCGGCCTGGGTGCGGAACTGCGCCATGGCAATCTCGCGTTCCATGTTCACAGCAATATCAGCGAGATCACGGATGATTGAATCGACGTCACGCCCGACATAACCGACCTCGGTAAATTTGGTCGCTTCAATCTTGATGAAAGGTGCACCGGCAAGACGCGCCAGACGTCGTGCAATTTCGGTTTTGCCCACTCCGGTGGGGCCTATCATCAGAATATTCTTGGGCGTTATTTCGTTGCGCAAATTGGGCTCAACCTGAGCACGCCGCCAACGGTTGCGCAGCGCAATGGCAACCGCCCGCTTGGCGTCAGCCTGGCCGACGATGTGCTTGTCGAGTTGTTCGACAATTTCCTGGGGTGTGAGATTGCTGGTGCCCATAGCGTGTGACTCAACCCGTCAGCGCTTCGATGGTGACTTGGTCATTGGTATAAACACAGATCTCACTGGCAATGGCCAAGCCGCGCCGCACGATGGCTTCGGGGCCAAGATTGGTCTCGGCCAGCAGTGCACGCGCTGCGGCACGCGCAAACGCACCACCTGAACCGATGGCAATGATGTCGTGTTCCGGTTCGATGACATCACCGGTGCCGGAAATGATTAAAGAATGATCGCGATTGGCGACCGCCAACATGGCTTCGAGCCGCCGCAGCATGCGATCGGTGCGCCAGTCTTTGGCCAGTTCGACCGCAGCACGCAATAGATTGCCACGATGCTCTTCGAGCTTGCCTTCAAATCGCTCGAAGAGTGTAAAGGCGTCGGCCGTGCCACCGGCAAAACCTGCGATGACCTGTTCTTGATACAGGCGGCGCACTTTGCGCGCGTTGCCTTTTAAGATGGTATCGCCCATTGAAACCTGGCCGTCACCGCCAATCACAACGTCACGCCCGCGGCGCACCGATAAGATAGTAGTACCGTGTAACACAACCGAAGATCTAATCGTCATGGGGCTGGAATTGTACACGATGGCACTTAGGACCCTGGTCAGAATTATCTCGTCAACACCGAGGGTGTTCCTGAGCGGGTGCAGCAAGGCGCGATTTGCAGGCAATAGCGGGGCTATTGCCAAAAATTGCAACGCAGCGGCAGCCGCTCAGGAGCAGCCGGATGTAGAGATAATTCTGACCAGGGTCCTTAGGCAGGCCTGCGTCGCGCACGCGGATGTGCTTCGTCATAAACCTTGGCCAGACGCTGGAAATCGAGATGCGTATAAATCTGGGTGGTGGAGATATTCGCGTGTCCCAGCAGTTCCTGCACCGCACGTAGATCACCCGACGATTCCAGTAAATGCGAAGCAAATGAATGGCGCAACATATGCGGATGCAGATGGATATCGATGCCGTGGGCGAGACACCAGGTGGCCAGACGTTTTTGCACGCCACGGGTCGTGAGACGTTGTCCGCGGTGATTAACAAACAGCGCACACTCCTCGCCCTTCAGCAGCGTGCCACGCTGTGCAAGCCAGCGTTGTAATAAATCAATCGCGAAGCGGCCGATAGGGACCACACGCTGCTTACGTCCTTTGCCCAGCACGCGTGCCTCAGCGTTACGCAGGTCAACATCTTCCAGGCTCAAGCCCACCAGCTCGGAAACGCGCAAGCCGCAGCAATAGAGGGTCTCCCACATCGCCTGATCGCGCAGCGACAATACACCCTCACCGTCCTGTTCCAGCACTTGCTGCACCTGGTCCACATCAAGGGTGCGGGGCAGTCGGCGCGGTGACTTGGGCGGGCGCAGACCCTGGGCTGGATTGGCCACCATAAGTCCGCGCGCGGCGAGGTATCGAAACCAGGCGCGCAGACTCGATAACACACGCGCCAGCGAAGTACCGCTACTGCCGGCGCGGTGCCGCTGGGTTATGAAAGCTCGCACACAATGAATATCGATGTCGCTCCAGGCGGCGCTTGGCCGCGTGTCCAGCCAACGCAAAAACTGGCCCAGATCGCGCCCGTAGGCGCTGACGGTATGGCTGGAATAGCCCTGCAAGCTGCGCAGGAAATCGTCTAGCGCGGCACGGCGTGCGGCCGCCGCCGCTTCGTTCAGGCGCGTTGGCTCCGTTTCACCCAGGGGGTGATGACCAGGGCCGCGACGTCGCGCAGATAGTCGAGCAATTCGGTGCCCATGTCCGCGCAATAGCGGGTCGGGTCCTTACTCGCGCAGATCACCACGCCATCCCAGCCGCGCCCGATCAGCGGCATGACCACCGCCGAGCCTTTGAAACTGCCGTCAAACACCAATGCTGCCTGCGCCGCATCCAGTGGCCCGCACGCCGAACTGTGAGCGCCAATAACCGGGGCAAACGCCTTGCGCGCCGGATCCTTCACGCCCACGAAGGGTGTGAGGGCCTCGCCATCAACGGCGGCGGAGTCGGCAAATACCAGGCTGGTTACACGGTCGGCGCCAAAATCGGTACACAAACCCCTCTCAAGGCTGGCGAAGATCGCCGCGGGGCCAACCGCATTCATCAGGGCCAAGGTAAGAATATGGATCTTGCGTGTTAACAGCTCGTTGGAACGCGCATGGTGTAAAACGTCTTCGAACTGCTTTTTCTGCCGCGCCCCCTCCTCACGCAGCACGCCAACCTGACGTTCGACCAGCGACACCGCCGATCCGCTGCCGTGGGGTACGCTCAACTCCCTTAACAGCTGCGGGTGCTGATCGAGGAAACTCGGATTGGCACGCAGGAAATCGATAACGTCCGCGGCGGCGATGGCTGCGGCCAAGGGCGCGTCCGGCTGGCGGGTAATGGTCATAAATCGATGTTTCCTTCAAACACAAATGCAGTCGGTCCGGTCATCCATAAAGAATGCTGCGGGTCGCCGTCCCAGGCGATGGTGAGTTCACCACCGCGCAACTCAACGGTCACCTGCTCGGCGAGCCGGCGCCATCTTCGGCCGACGGCGACGGCCGCGCAAGCACCCGTGCCGCAGGCTTCGGTTTCACCAACACCCCGTTCGAACACCCGCAACCGTATGCGATCGGCCGCCAATATCTGCATGAAACCAACATTCACCCGGCGCGGAAACAGCGCATGGTCCTGTAGTGCCGTGCCCAGGCGTTCGACTGGCGCGGTAGCGGTACATTCAACCTCGAAAACCGCGTGGGGATTGCCGATTGATACTGCGCCAAATTGGCGCGCCTCGCCTTCGAACGACAGTGCGTAGCGTTCGGCCTCGCTGCTGAGAGCAAGCGGAATATCCGCCGGCGAAAAACGCGGACGGCCCATATCAACCCGCACCTGGCCATCGTCCAGCAGACTGAGTTCAAAGACCTCAGTGCCGATCTCGACCAATACCTTGCGGGCCCGGATTTCGCCCCGTTGTTCGAGATAACGGGCCACACAGCGAACCCCATTGCCACAATGTTCGGCGCTGGAGCCATCCGCATTGAAAATACAATAGCGCGCGGCCGCAGTGGCATCGCGCGGCGCTTCCAAGGACAACACCTGATCACAACCAACGCCTAAACGGCGATCGGCCAGGCGTGCAATTTGACCCGGCGCGAGGCCGTAATGGTGCTCACGCTGATCGAGCAATACAAAATCGTTGCCCAGACCATGCATTTTGACGAAGGGGATTTTCACGTCTGACCTCTTGGCAACGGCGCTGAGCACCTGCGCTCAGTATAGCGCTTCGACCCGATAGCCCTGCTGTTCGAGCAGATGTAGAACACCGCGTTCACCGGGCAAATGCAAGGCGCCGATGGCGATAAACGCATGACCACGGTCGAGCAGTAGTGTGATGCGCTCAGCCATACGCAGGTTGCGCTCCCACAATAATTTTTCTATGAACGCGTCTTTTTGTGGACTCTCGTAGCGTGTTGCCTGGGCCACCAGGGCGCCCAGATCACGTGCCACGTAGGCGTCAACCATCTCACCGAGCTCCTGCTGGAAGGTGCCGTAATGACAAACCACTTCGCGCAGCATAGCGACCTGGTCAGGCTCACTCACGCTTTCGAATACA
>JAYUQF010000328.1:0-1516 GCA_043756885.1 Pseudomonadota bacterium | reverse complement strand
AGGCCGAGTCACCATCACCCGATACGCCAAGGTAAATCAGATCGCGGTTAGCGAGGTTGGCACCGGTTAACACCGAAGGCATGCGGCCATGCACGCTGTTAAAACCATGGGAGCCACCGAGAAAGTAAGTAGGCGTCTTCGACGAGCAACCGATGCCCGATAGTTTCGCCACTCGATGGGGCTCGATGGACAGCTCGAAAAAAGCTTGGATCAGTGCGCCGCTGATCGAATCGTGACCACATCCGGCGCAGAGCGTCGAGACAGCCCCCTCATAATGGCGGCGTGTGAAGCCGAGCTCGTTGACGGCCGCTTGGGGGTGGTTGAGCTTGGGTTTGGCGATATAGGTCATGAGTCCGTCCTGCGCGCTGCGCCGGGCATGCCGGCCTCGCGGGTTGATGCCTTCTCAGTTACCGGTCGCGCTGCGTTGCGCTTGCGCATTTTTTTTGCCCAATCGGTCGGCTATCGCGCCGGCGATAAAACGCGCCGTGATGGGTGTCCCGTCATAATGCAGGACCGGCGTGAGTTTCGATGCGTCCATATCACACTCGGTCATGAGCAGTGTGCGCAGTTGCGCATCGCGGTTTTGCTCAACCAGGAACACGACGTCGTGCCCGGCCACGAACTTCTCAACGTCTTCGTGAAACGGGAACGCGCGGATGCGCAGGCCATCCACCACGATGTTGTCATCGGCGAGCAACTCGAAGGCCTCATCCATGGCACACGACGTGGAGCCGTAGTACATCACGCCGACACGGGTGGCGACCTTATTAGGTCGACGCACCGGCTGCGGCAGGATGAGTTTCGCGGTCTCAAATTTCTTCAGCAGGCGCTCCATGTTTTCAATGTAATCCGGGCCAGCTTCGCTGTACTTCGCCATGCGGTCCTTGGTCGTACCGCGCGTAAAAAAGGCGCCCGAGGTCGGGTGCGTGCCCGGGTAAGTGCGGTACGGGATGCCATCGTTGTCGATATCAAGATAACGACCAAAGGCGGTGCCGCCGTTCAACATTTCGGTCGTCATGACCTTGCCGCGATCCAGGCGCTTGGCGTCGTCCCAGACCAGGGGTCTGCACAGTCGCTCGTTCATGCCTATGTCGAGATCCGACATCACAAAAATCGGTGTCTGCAAACGATCGGCGTAGTCGAACGCAAGCGCGGTCAGTTCGAATGCTTCGCTGGGATCTTCCGGAAACAACAGCACGTGCTTGGTATCGCCATGGGATGCGTAGGCGCAGCTCAAGACATCGGATTGCTGAGTGCGGGTCGGCATACCGGTCGAAGGGCCACCACGCTGCACGTCGATGATAACAGCGGGGATCTCGGCGAAATAAGCCAGACCGATAAATTCCTGCATAAGCGATATGCCCGGGCCCGACGTCGCGGTGAAGGAGCGCGAACCATTCCAGGCCGCGCCGATCACCATACCGATTGAGGCCAGTTCATCTTCTGCTTGAATAATCGCGTAACGCGCATCGCCGGTTTCCGGCTCGCGACGGAATTTTTTGCAGTGTCGCTCGAA
>JAYUQF010000327.1:0-3846 GCA_043756885.1 Pseudomonadota bacterium | reverse complement strand
GCCTCATCGTGGTGCGGATCGTCGGGCGCTGTGCCCGGCGATCGTCGCCCGACTGAGTCGGACATACCTCGGTAATTTGCGGGGATCTAGAAGCCCGTTGTTTTTTCCCAAACCAAAAAAAACGGACGCCCCGCGAGGAGCGCCCGTTTTGGCGAGAAGCCTCAGGCGCTGTACGCGCGTTCGCCGTGGGTTGAGGTATCTATACCTTCGCGTTCTTCATCCTCCGGTACCCGCAGACCAACCAGTAGATCGGCAATCTTGAAGGAGATGTAGGCGGCAACCGCGGTCCAGCCGACCGTGATGGCAACCGCTTTAGCCTGGATGATGACCTGGGTCATGACCGGGTTGGAACCGACCGATGCGGTTACCCAGTCCGTGACCAGCCCGGGACCACCCAGCGCCTGGTTGTTGAACACACCGGTCAGCAAGGCACCGAGGATACCACCCAGACCATGCACGCCGAACACGTCGAGTGCGTCGTCTGCGCCAATCATCTTCTTCAGACCCGTCACACCCCAGAAGCACACCACACCCGCCAGCAGGCCGATGATGATGGCGCCCATGAGTCCGACGTTACCGCAGGCCGGGGTGATAGCCACCAGACCCGCCACCGCACCCGATGCGGCGCCGAGCATGGAAGGATGTTTGCGCAGGACCCATTCTGCCAAGGTCCAACTGACGCAAGCTGCAGCCGTTGCCGAGAAGGTGTTCAAAAATGCCAGCGCTGCAAAATTGCCTGCTTCCAAGGCCGAGCCAGCGTTAAAACCAAACCAGCCTACCCACAGCAGCGAGGCCCCGATCATGGTTAATACCAGGTTGTGTGGTGGCATCGGTTCTTTACCGTAACCAACGCGCTTGCCGATCATGATGGCACCGATCAAACCGGCGACACCGGCATTGATGTGCACCACTGTGCCACCGGCAAAGTCCAGGGCCCCCATCTGCCAGAGCAAGCCGGCTTTGGAGTTCATATCCGCCACGACATCGGCGCTGGTATAGGCGTCGGGTCCCATCCAAAACCACACCATGTGGGCGATAGGCAGGTAACCGATGGTGAACCACAGCACCATGAAGATCAGCGCGGCCGAAAACTTCATACGCTCGGCAAATGCACCGACGATGAGACACACCGTAATCGCAGCGAATGTGCCCTGAAAGGCCACAAACACGATTTCCGGAATTACCACACCCTTGCTGAAGGTAGCCGCATTGGCAAACACCCCCGTAGCCGGGTCAAACACGCCGTTGAGAAAGAGCCGCGACATGCCACCCACGTAGGCATTGCCCTCGGTGAAGGCCAGCGAGTAGCCGAACACACACCACAACACGACTAATAAGGAGAAGCCCACCATGACTTGCATCAGCACCGACAGGATGTTCTTGGACCGCACCAGACCGCCGTAAAACAAGGCCAGGCCGGGCACGGCCATCATGATGACGAGCAGAGTCGATACCAGCATCCAGGCGACATCGCCTTTATTGGGCACCGGTGCCGGCGGTGCCTCGTCAGCACCGGCAATAAACGGCAGGAACATGCACGCCAGCAGGACCAGTAGCGACACCAGGGTGCGGCCATGGCCGAGCTCACGCGTCCCGAGGAGCAAAGCAAGGTTGTTACGGTTCATGACAATTCCACTTATTGATACGATGAAGGAAAACCGGGGTTGGTCACTTAAAGCGCGTCAGGACCGGACTCACCGGTACGGATGCGGATAGCCTGGCCGAGATCAGTAACGAACAATTTGCCGTCGCCAATCTTGCCGGTTCGTGCGACCTTGCAGATTGCGTCGATGGCTGCGCTGACTTGGGCGTCGTCGATAGCAATCTCGAGCTTGACCTTGGGCAGGAAGTCGACCTGGTATTCAGCGCCTCGATACAGCTCGGTATGGCCGCGCTGGCGACCAAAACCCTTGACCTCGGTGACGGTGAGGCCCTGCACGCCGACGTCGGCGAGAGCGAGGCGAACTTCATCGAGCTTGAAGGGCTTGATGACTGCGGTTATGAGTTTCATGCAGTGAACTCCTTTGGTGAGCGCTAGCGTTGTCCAACGAGCCCTAAGCAGCATGCATGCCAAGCAAAATATCTTATTAAATTTAGAAGCTTAGTCTCTGCCCGTGTGGATGAGTCAAAAACCAGCGCGTCACATTGGTGCGTTCAACACACCGGTGCGAACTAAAATGATGCAACTGAATGAAGAGGCCGCGGTCATGCAGTATCAGGTGCCCGCTAACTGCCGTGACTGACCCATACCGCGAGGGGCGCTTGATCGAAAACTACCTATAAAAAGTGAAAAACCATGCGCGCTAAATCAGCCAAAAATATCTTTCTCGCGTGCACGCTGTGCGCTTTGCTCGCCTGGGCTCAAGGTGGAGCGGCTCAGACACCCGAGCCGGCGAACCTCCTTGGCGAAATGCAGCGGGCATTGATTCCCACCACAGCACAATTGAGTCGCGTGCAGATCTCGATGCGTAGCGACCAGCCTGGTGGTGCCACGACGTTGTGGAAAGCACTCGTCGTGCGACACCGAAACGCAACGGGCCCGCGCTGCGTCATCAGCATGGTCTCGCCCGCCAACATCAAAGGTAGCGCAATGCTGACGGCGCCCACGCCCGACACGCAGGCGCTCGGCCTATGGCTCTATTCGCCTGAAGAGCAGCGTGCTCGCACATTCTCGCCACTGGAGGCCGACCGCCATTTCCTCACCACCGATTTCAACTTCGAAGACATCGCCATGACAACCCGCACGACCAAACCACCATCGTTGCTGGGCAGTGAGATGCACGAACAGCGACTGGTTTGGAAGGTGCAGACGCAACCGGTCATTGATCGCTACTACTCACGCATGGTGACCTGGATTGCCGACGAGACACGATTGCCAGTCAAACGCGAGTATTACGATCGCGGCGGCAAACTTTGGAAAGTGGTGAAGTATCGAGAACAACTCATCGACACTATTGCGACGATAGTGGAGATCGAATTGCGCGACGTGCAATCGCGTGATTTGAGCCTGTGGCGGGTCGAGGCGCTGGCTTATGCGCGCGACGAATTTGATGCGCGCTTGCTGATTCCCACCAGTCTGGGGACCCTGCAAGCCCAGGGCTTCTGGCAGCAGCTACGCCCTATTGCCGATGACAGACCTGGTCTATCCCAAGGCAAGTGATTGGTGCGCCGTGAAGTTCCACAAACTTGTCGCGCCGACAAATAAGGTAGTGAGCATTCACCGCAACAGCATCACAGATCTCCTGAGGTGCCCGGCGCCTAGGTGCCGAACACGCGGGTGACGAGCTCAGCATCGAGATATTCGCGCACTTGACTCACCCTGCCATCGCGCACCGTGACCACGATGCAGTAGCTGTTGTTATAGGCGCGCCCATCCTTGGTCTGCGCCTCGCCGCGCGCTTCGAGCACAACCCGTTCGCCCTCCGCCGTCAGCGTATCGATATGCACCTTGATACCGTCGGCCAGCACTTCGCCCAAGGGCGTGAACAATTTAGCCACCAGCTCATCTTTGCCACGAAAGGTCCCGGCAAAGCGATGGGAGCCGAAGAAGGTCCAAGTCACGTCATCGGCCAGACGGGCCATAAAACCCTCAACGTCGCCCTTGCTGACGGCGCCCCAGGTATCGCGCACCAGCTGCTTGTTTTCTTCTACGCCCATGACTCTCCCTCCACTGTGTTGTTTGAGGATGAACAATAGCAGTGTGCACAGACGCGGCCCAGCGCGATTTCGAGCCAGGGTAGGCTCGCAATCGCAAGATCGAAGGCTTACCATCTGGCCGCATCAAATCCGACCCGCACCCACCCATTGCGCGATGCGTACTTTGCTGCTCCTTATCGGTGTATTGGT
>JAYUQF010000326.1:0-1523 GCA_043756885.1 Pseudomonadota bacterium | reverse complement strand
GCACCGACGCGGAACTTATGCGCCGTTATCTTGCTGCCTGGGGTGATACCCAGGCTTATGGTGTCAGTCACGTCGGCTGGGGATTAAACGAGCGTGCGCGTTACGAGGCGCTGGCGATGTACGACCAACGCGATACCAATGGCACGGAGCTGCGCGCGTTTGCCGGCAATTTTCTGTATTCCACCGGCGCCAATGAGATGGCCGGGCGTTTTACTGAAGGACATTTTGATTTGCCGGTGCGCAATTGCACGGTCACACTCGATGGCCGTGCGGTGGTCGAGGCCGGGCAACTCGTGAAGGTGTAAAGGCATGCTTGAAGACCCGCCGATTTTCGACCCTGTCGCCTTCCGGCTGAACGCACAGGAGACTGAGCTGACCACGCTTGCGCGGCGCTTAGGTCAAAATAAGTTTGCCGCACGCGCTGCGATATTCGATCGCGAAGCACGCTTTCCAACGGAGAACTATGTGGACCTGCGCGAAGCCGGGCTGCTCGGTATCTGCGTGCCTCGCGAGTACGGGGGGCTGGGCGCCGACTATCGAGCCTATGCGCTGACGGCTGCCGAAATCGGACGCTACTGCGGAGCCACCGCACTGACTTGGAACATGCACGTGTGTTCGGCCTTATGGAGCGGGCCGCTGGCCGATGGCATGACCATGGACAGCGACGAGCGGCGCGAACATGGTCGGCGCCGCGCGCTGCATTACGCGCGCATCGTCAAACAAGGGGCGATTTACGCCCAGCCCTTCTCAGAAGGTGGCAGTGCCGCCGCCGGTGCCGTGCCGTTTGCCACCTCGGCACGACGCGACGGTGATGGTTGGCGGCTGAACGGGCGCAAGATCTTTGCTTCCCTTTCGGGCAGCGCCAACTACTACGGCATTCTGTGCACGGAAGAGCGCGGCGACGCCGCGCCTTCGCGTCGCCATACTTTATATGTCGCCGTGCCGGCGGCAGCGCAGGGTCTGAGCGTGACGGGTGAATGGGATCCACTCGGCATGCGCGGCACAGTGTCGCGTACCTTGTTGCTCGATGATGTGTGGGTCAGTGCGGACGAGGCCCTGATGCCTGCCGGGTTGTATTATCAGGCGGCGACCCGCATGCCGCATATGTTCCTGACGCTGACACCAACTTACGTCGGTATCGCACAAGCTGCTTACGACTTCACCGTGCGCTATCTGCGCGGGGAATTACCCGGACAGAGTGGCGACAAACGGCGCAGCTCTGCGGCCAAACAACACAATGTTGCGCAGATGCAGATCTGCTTGGAGCAGACCAAGGCGCTATGGTTTCAGGTTGTGTCTGAAGCATGCATCGATCCCAGCCGAGAGCAGGTCATGCGCGCTTACGCCGCGCAGTTCAGTGTCATGGAAAACGCCAACGAGCTCTGTCAACTCGCCATCCGCACCTGTGGTGGTCAGTCGATGTTGAAGTCCTTGCCCTTGGAGCGACTCTATCGCGATAGCCGCTGCGGTTCGCTGATGTTGCCGTGGAGCGCCGACCTGTGTCTTGAGCGCATTGCGCGCGA
>JAYUQF010000325.1:0-1528 GCA_043756885.1 Pseudomonadota bacterium | reverse complement strand
GCGTTGTGCTGCCACCAGGCCGCCGTAGCCGGACCGATCTCAACCCCGCGCTGCGCGTGTTCGATGACCGGTTGATAAATACGTGCAAGCGGCAGCCGCCCAAAACGTTCATGCAGCGCCTGCCAGCCGCGCACCGCAGCGGGTACGGTCACGGAATGAACACCCACTATCGGCATGCTTTCGACAGCGCCGATGCGTGCACGCAGCTGCGCCAGCGTCTGGCCAGCGGGTGCAGCACCACTGGCATTCAAACCATGCAGTGCATGGCTCGTGGGGTCCCACACTAATGCAAAGAGATCACCGCCCGGCCCGCACATATAGGGCTCGATGAGGCTCAACATTGCATTGGCGCCCAGCGCGGCATCAACCGCGCTGCCGCCAGCTTCGAGCAGTTCGATGGCCACCGCCGTGGCCAGCTTTTGACTGGTGGCGGCAGCGCCGCGGCTACCTGAGACTGGCTGTGTCGTCATTTAAGTGGGTCTCCAGGCTAAGCCGATGGAACGCCCGACAAATGCCGGCCGTGGCACACGCGCGTGCTCGGCCTGGATCGCTGCCAAGCGCAATTGCGAGGCCTCCGGCAAAACCGATGAACGACGCGTAACGAAGTCGATATGCACAAAAACAAACTCCGCCTGAGCCGATAAATAACGCTGCTCGCGATGATAAAGCTCTTGGTAAATGTGAACACGACGGCGGTCGTAACCGAGCAGCAAAGTCGTCATTTCCAGCGCGTCGCCCACCATCAGCTCGCGGCGAAAATCAATACTGGAGCTGACCATGAACATCGACGCAACCCCGGCGAGGGTGTAATCCCAACCCAGTCCAAAGTCATCGAACATCGGGCAACTGCCGTCGTCGTAGGCCGACACATAATGGGCGACGTTCATGTGCCCGTTGGCATCAAGCCACTCGGGCTTGACTACGGAATAGCCGATGTACGGTGTGGGAATGGATGAATCAGTCATGGTAACGCTGGGTGTTGATCGATGGCCATCCATAACAATGATCAGCGTGGAACTTGCTGCCCTGCGTAGCCGAATATTTTGTCGCGGTTCAAGAGCCCTTTGGGATCGAGCGCGTGTTTCAGGCGCCGCATCAGCGCGATTTCATTTTCACTGCGACTGATATCCAACCACGGCTGCTTTTCCAGGCCAATGCCATGTTCTGCTGACACCGAACCGCCCAGGGCCGCGAGTGGCTCATAGATAGCTTGTTCAATAACGCGACGATGGGGTTCGATGTCGCCACGCAGGGCCACCGAAAAATGCAGATTGCCATCGCCCAGGTGACCATAAGCAAAAAAGTGTCCGTCGAAGGGTAAAGCTGCCACACGGCCACGCACCAATGCCACATAGTCGGCCATCGGCGCGGTTGTCAGACTGACATCGAAGAACATCACCTGCCCCAGCTCGAACAGATGTTCGACTTCGTCGCGGATACGCCAGATGGCGGCGCTCTCAGCACCGGACTTTGCGATCAATGCATCGGCCAACAGACCTTCGTCATGGGCGCGCATGAGGGCTGCTGC
>JAYUQF010000324.1:0-1529 GCA_043756885.1 Pseudomonadota bacterium | reverse complement strand
TTTCCGCGCTTGGGTGTCGGCGCGCCGGCTCGGTTTTCAGATATCTTTAGCGCCTGTTGCTTCAATAGTTCGATCAGGCGTCTTGCGGCAGGCGAGCGGTATCCGTCGCTACGATAGACCATAGACAGGCTGCGGGTATGACGCAATTCGTGTACCGGCAACTCAACCAAGGCGTATTTTTGCGCTTGCTGCCGCACGAATTCCCGCGAACTTAACGCCACATAGTCCCCGGACGCGATGGCTGGAATCCTTACCGCCTGCGAGTTCGTGTCCATTGCCACAAAAGGTGTCGCAAGTCCTTTCTTATGGAACGCTTGCGTCAAAAAATTCAGTAGCGGAAGCACGGCGCTGCTCGTCAACGCCCAGCGTTCCTGCGCCAGATCTTCGAACGTAACCTGCTTGAATTTCGCCAAGCGGTGCGTGGCGGACGCAAAAACGACATCCGCGTCCTCGTACAAAACGTCCTGCGCAACCCCTGCAACCACGGCGCTCCACGCCTGCACGACGAAAAAATCCAGCTTGCCCTTCTGCAACGCGCTCAACAGCAGCTCGGGGTCGAGCACGGATACCGTGAGGCGAACCCGTGGCGCCTCATGCGATAACAATTGGCAAGCATCCGCCACCAGGTGCTCCGCGGCGCCCGCCACAGTACCGATATACAGATGCCCGGCAAGTCCCTGTGCAAGGTCCGCCGCCGCGTGCCGAATATCGTTGATCATGGCCTGCAATGGCCCGATCCGCCCTAACAGCTCCTGACCCACCCGGGTCAGATCGATGCCCCGCCCTGCCCGATTCACCAGCTTGGCGCCCAGCGATTTTTCCAGTCGGCGCAAACTCTTGCTCAATGCGGTGGCGCTCAGCCCCAGCACATCAGCGGCGCGCGCAATGTTTCGTTGCTCTGCCACAACCGCGAAATAACGAATATCCCGAAGTTCCATAGCCGTTATTGCATAACCAAAATTCAGTAATCACTGAAAATAGGATCATTGCACATGTAGATAAAAAGCGCCATTATGCGTCGCGTTCGCTCAATTTGGAATTGAGGCAGGCAGCAAGGCACCTCACCGCCGCGCTGCACTTCTCAATAGGGGCCGGCGGTCGCCGGCAAATGACAACAGTCGAATGGAGGAGACTTAGGTACGTTTGATTTAGGAGACCGACATGAGCAAATTACTTGTTA
Organism: Pseudomonadota bacterium; assembly: GCA_043756885.1. Taxonomy (GTDB): domain Bacteria; phylum Pseudomonadota; class Gammaproteobacteria; genus JADJYF01. The sequence goes on along the minus strand of JAYUQF010000324.1, from coordinate 349 downwards.
CCGCACTGGCTTTAATCGTTGTTGTCCTCGGAGGTTGCGCCAATATGCCAAGTGACGTTATTGGCACCGGCGCAACTGGCGTCGATGGTCCCTTCGGGCGAGACTACTTGCCCGTGGCACCCCAGACGCCTTGGTTCGAATAAAAGCAGGCAGCTTTTCCGCTTCGTTTATTCGCAGCAAGACAACGGGGGGGCGAACGCCCTCCCGTTTGACGTGTTGCATAAGCGTGAAGTGCGGGCGGCAGAATACATCCCTGTACGTCCCTATACCTCTCTGCGGTCGTGTTTTATCGACCACCGATAGCCGCATTCACCCGCGGCATCACCTGTTCCGCCATCAACTGCATCGA
>JAYUQF010000323.1:0-1531 GCA_043756885.1 Pseudomonadota bacterium | reverse complement strand
GTTTGATTCGCCATTACCACCAGAGTCTGGGGCTGCAGGAATCATTCAGTGTGCTTGATCGCGGTGACGCCGCCGACATGCTCGACGTTGAACGTCAGCTCCTCGGTTACCACCGCAGCCGTGATCGTTTCCCGCAGAAAACCACCTGCCTCGACATCTATTCACGCACTGTCAACGCCCAATGCGAACTCGAACAGACCTTAACCGAGTCCTTTCCCCATTTCGCCCAATGGCACGATGAGTTGAAAGCTTTGTTTGCCGCCTACGTCGAGCGCAAATTAAAACAGCAGACCCTCGACTACGACGATCTGCTGCTCTACTGGTATTACCTGGTGGAAGACCAACACATCGCAGCCGACATCAGCGCTCATTTTGATCACATCCTGGTGGATGAATATCAGGATACCAACCGCTTGCAGGCAGACATCATCCGGCGCTTGCGCACCAGCGGTGCCGGTCTCACCGTGGTCGGTGACGATGCACAATCGATCTACGGCTTTCGTGCCGCCGATGTCGAAAACATTCTCGACTTTCCCGATCATTATCCCGCTGCCGAGGTCATCAAACTCGAAGACAACTATCGTTCGACCCAGGAAATTCTCGACACCTCCAACGTCCTCATGGGCGAAGCGAGCCGCAGTTATCAAAAAGCCCTGCGCGCCGCACGCGGGCCTGGCCATCGGCCCTTACTGGTGACGGTCGAAGACGAACAGGAAGAGGCGCAGTATTTGTGCGAGCAGATCCTAGAGCGCCGCGAACAAGGTGTGCGCCTGTGGTTTCAGGCGGTGTTGTTCCGTAACGCGCGCCATACCCTGCGACTGGAAGTTGAGCTGGGCAAGCGCGACATTCCCTATGTTAAATACGGCGGCTTGAAATTCATGGAAGCGGCGCACGTCAAAGACGTACTGGCGGTGCTGAACTGGGCAGAAAATCCGCGCAACGATTTAGCCGCCTTTCGGGTGCTGCAGTTATTGGATGGCATCGGCCCGGCCACTGCACGCAAAGCCTGCGAGCAACTTCAGATCCACGCGGGTGATTTTGCCGCGCTTGGAGCGCTCGCTGGCATCCCGCCGGGCAGTCGCGCGCAGTGGGATATCACCGTCGGTCTCATGACGACCCTGACCAGCGCGCACTGGCCGGGCCAGCTTGAACAAGTGATGCGCTGGTATCAGCCCCATCTCGAACGGCGTTATGACCACGCTTTTCCTCGCGAGGGTGATCTCGAACAACTGCTGCAACTGAGCAATGACTATCCCTCACGCCAGGCCTTCCTCACCGAACTGACCTTAGACCCACCCAGCGGCAGCGGCGACCTCGCTGGTGCTCCCCATATCGACGAAGATTTTCTGGTGCTGTCCACCGTGCATTCGGCCAAGGGTCAGGAATGGGATACGGTGTATGTGCAGCATTTCAGCGATGGCAGCTTTCCCAATGAGTTTGCCGCCGGTGATCACAAAAAGCTCGAAGAAGAACGGCGCCTTGTTTATGTCGCCCTGACACGCGCAAAAAACAAGCTGGTCATGGTCAACCC
>JAYUQF010000322.1:0-10952 GCA_043756885.1 Pseudomonadota bacterium | reverse complement strand
CTGATCGCCAAACCCGGCGTGCTGTTTCTTGATGAAGTGACTAGTGGTCTTGATGCCGGCACTGATCGGCAGATGATGCAGACTTTTGCCGAGCTTGCAGACGGCGGCAAAACCGTTATTTGTGTGACCCATACACTGGAGAACATCGCGGCCTGCCAACTGGTGACTTTGCTGCATCGAGGACGGCTGGCCTATTTCGGGCCGCCAGCTGAGGCCCAGGACTATTTCAAACTGCAGCGCCTGTCGGACATCTACGAAGTGCTGGACACGCAGCCTGCGGAACACTGGGCTGAGCAGTTTCAAGCCTCGGCCCAGCGCCGGCGTTATATCGACGATCGTCTGTCACCCGCAGCCTTGACACCCGCGACCAACAACGCCCCACCGATCGCCATCAACACCACACCACAACGTGGCAACTTCTGGCACCAGACGCGCATTCTGACGCGACGTTATGTTGACCTCATGCTGGGCGACAGACGCAATCTCGCCATCCTACTGCTGCAGGCGCCTTTGATCGGCATGGTGGTCGGCGCGGTATTTGATACCAGCGGCACGCTGCCCGGTCTGGCCATTGCGCAGAGCCAGGTGGCCTTCATGCTGGTGCTTTCTGCCATCTGGTTTGGCTGTCTGAACTCGGCGCGCGAGATTGTTAAAGAACTGCCGGTGTATTTGCGCGAGCGCGCGGTGAACCTCGCACTTGCGCCCTACATCTTAAGCAAACTGTTGCCGCTGGCGGTGTTATGTCTGGTGCAATGCCTGCTGCTGCTGACGGTGGTATCGGTCAGCCTGAGCTTGCCGGGGGATTTCCTGCCGCGACTGTTGCTGCTGAGCGCCAGTGCGTTTGCTGCGAGCGCGATGGGGCTTGCCATCAGCGCGTTTGTCGACACTAACGACAAGGCCATCGCGATGGTACCCATCCTGCTCATTCCACAAGTTGTTTTCTCGAACGCGCTGACCACACTGACCGGAATTAATCTATGGGTGGCCAAATTCTCGGTGATCGCGTTCTGGGGGTATGATGCCTTCAAAGCGACCTTGAGCCCGGACGTACTCGCCGCACGCGATCCGGCAGGGGCCACACTCATCCCGCTCGTTGAGTCCTATGGTCTGGGGGTGGGTGTGATCATGTTGATGACTTTGGCATTTCTGGGGCTTGTGGGTCTTGGCCTCAGGCTTAAAGATCGCAGCACCTGACAGGCAAATGAGTTACAACGCGATGGAAAACTCGGACCGCACACAAAAGGCCGCACCTGACGCCGACTTGACGGAACTCAGTAATGTGGCGGCCATCAATACTGACGTCTGTCCGCGCTGTTTTACGCCCTACGCGCGCGCCGCAATCAAAGCACCAGACTACAAGTGCAGCTGTGGTCTGGAACTCGCGTATCCGAACTTCAGCGCCAATGGTGAGATCAAGGGCGTGATGGGCTGGTTAGTATCGCCGGGCGCCATTGTTCACCAGCGTTATAAGGTTGTGCAGTTGCTCGGGCGCGGTGGCTTTGGTTCAACTTATCTGGTGGAAGATCAGAAGCTCAGCAATAAACGCTGGGCCCTGAAAGAAATTCCCGAGTCGCTCTACGACGAACACGAGAGCCGCATTCTCTCCAAGCTTAAGCATCCCTCCATCCCCGGTATTACCGACCGTGAAATCACCGATCGCATGGTTTATATGGTGCTTGAGTTTGGTGGCAACCGTACGCTGGAAACCGTGCGCCGAGCCACTGCAGAAAAACGCGTGGCGCTGAACATCATGGCACCGTGGGTTCGTCAGCTGTGTGATGTACTTGCTTATATGCACGCCCAGACACCACCGATCGTGCATCGTGATCTGAAACCCGGCAACGTCCTGCTCGATGACCATGACCGCGTGATGCTTATCGACTTCGGCATTGCCAAAGAAGCCATTGCATCGGAACAAACCCGCGCCCTCGGTCGTGCCGTCACTCATGGTTACAGTCCACCGGAACAGGCCATGGGCAGTGGCACTGATGCACGCTCGGATATTTATGCCCTCGGTGCGACCGTTTATTACATGCTTACAGGCCAACGCCCACCAGGCGCGCGCGAACGCATTCAAGGTGTAGAGATCCAAACGCCCTCGGTGCTGGTGCCGGGCATGCCGCCGGCCATCGACCGCGCGTTGCTGCAGGCGATGTCGCTCAATCCCAACGAACGGCAGCAGACCGTAGAAGAGTTTGGAAGCGCCTTCGACTACGAAGCACCGACGGTCAAAACCTACGAAGAATTCAGCGCGCCCGATCCCACCGTCATGGTGGGCAGCGCCACCACCTCACGCTCGGTGCCCAATACGGCGCCGCAGAAGTCGCTGAAACTCGGCGCCGATGGTGCAGCCGAAGTGGTGGAACAGCAGCTCGTCAAGCCGCGCGGCAATCAAGGTGCGCTACTGATTGCCGGCGCTGTTGCTTTGGTGGCCGTGGCAGTTGGCGCAACCTATTGGCTGACACGCCCTGCTGCCGTGCCGACCACGAGCGTCGCGTCACCCACACCCGTGGCGCCGCCACAAGCGGCTCTACAGTCCGCACCCTTGCCAACCACGGCCTCGCCACCGGTATTCGACACGCCCGCGCCAACCGCAGCGGCTGCACCACTGCAATCAGCGCCCAATCCATCCGCTAACACCAGCAGCGGCCCTTCGGCGATGGAAGAATTGATGAAGCGGCGCCAAAACAGTCTTGCGCCGGCCACCACCGAGGTGCCCGTGGTGAAAGCCCAACCGGTAGTGAAAGCACCGCAACCTGCGCGCCATAAACCAGCGCCGGTGGTAACAACTGCGGCGCCTGCGCCGGTTGCCATAGCGCCGACCCCCGTCGCACCGTCTGCGCCGATTGCGCCATCACCGGCAGCACCCGCCGCTGCCGCCGATGCCTGGCGCAATGCGAACCAAAACACCCAGTTTCAAGAATAACGACTGGCCCGCTGACAAGGACACCACCATGGTTGAAGTTTTTACCTCGAGTGCACCCACCCTTTCATTACGGCACTGGTGCGCTGTCGCGCTACTGGGTTTTGCTGCCACTATTTTTGCCGCGGGCGCATGGGCCCAGAGCGCGGCGCCGGGCACCTATGGCGTGAAAGTTTATCGGGTGGACTCCAGCCTTTATCCCTATGTGCAGGTTTATTTCCGGACCTTCAACGAGCAAAAACAACCACTGGTCAACCTCAACGAACTCAACATCGGACTGATGGTGAAAGGCCGTGCCTATGATCCGATGAAGCGCCAGTATCGGGTGGAATCAATCCGACAGAAACAGGTGGGCACCCGCTCCGTACTCATCCTGGATGCCAGCATATCCATGGCCGGCCCACCGTTTGAGGCTGCATTGCGTGCCGCCGCTCGTTATGTCGACACCAAACGTCCACAGGATGAAGTTGCTGTGCTGGCGATACGCGACACCAAAGAAGGTTACTACCCGGTATCGGCATTCGAACGCGACCCCGCCGCCATCGCGCGGCGACTGGCCGATGTGCAAGTGGATGGTAAACAGACGCGGCTTTACGACAGCATCGCGGCCGGCATGCAACTCTGCGGTGCCAGTAGCCAGGGATCGGTCACGCCCAGTATCGACAATTTCATCGTGTCCTGTTCGCTGGTGGTGTTTTCCGATGGCTGGGACGAAGGCAGTGCTCTGTCGCGCGATGATCTGAACGGTAGACTGACCAGCATGCCGGTGCCGATCCCGATCTATTCGCTGGCTTATTCCAAACTCGCGACCGAACACTTCAAGAATCTCGAGGCTTTGTCGAAAAACTCATTCGGCAACTATTACTTAGTGGGCGAAACTTACGACCGCATGCAACAGATTGTCGAAGAGATCCAGAACATCAACCAGAGCGACTATGTGTTGACCTATCGCGCCTATGTGCCGGTTGATGGCGAAACCCATGCCATGAAGCTTGGCATTGAATACCCCTCGGGCAGCGGCAAGTTCACCTATGACGCCGGTAGTTTCGAGGCCATTGAGCCACCGCCGGTCGGTGGCATCGTGGAGAAGCTCAAAGCCTTGACCCAGGCGATGCCACCCTTACCCGATGCCAATCCGTTTTTTGTACAACCCGGCGCGGTGCCGGCGATGCCACCGGCCAAATAGCGTCGGTCGACACAGGATCCTGATCGTTAATTACTCAAGGAGATAGACATGAACAAACAGTTCAAAAGCAAGGTGCTCGGCACCGCGATGTGCACGGTGCTGGTGGCCGGATGCGCGGCGCCCGGTGGTCAGCAGAACACCGTGGCCACCTCAACAGCGGGCACGGCCGCGGTCGGCGCTTTGATCGGTGGCCTGACCGGCGGCTGGCAAGGCGCGGCCATCGGTGCAGTAAGCGGCGCGGCTGTTGGCTGGGCTGCCGGCAAGGTCATCGAATCCAAGGAAATCGCAGCCCGCAGCCAGACCCAGGACCAGCAGCTCTACGGCTACACAGCGCCGGCCAGCAGTGTGCTGGTGAACATCAATTCCGCCACATCTACACCGCAGATGGTCACACCCAATAGCACGGTCGACGTGGTCACCGATTACTCTTTGTCGCTGCCGGCGAATGCGCCGCAAGCCCAGGTCAGCGTGACCGGTGTCTTGTTAAAAGACGGTGTGCAGTTGATGGATTTCAAAAACCAGCCGGCGACCAAAACCGCAGGTGGTTACACCATCAAACTGCCGGTCAGCATTCCAGCCAATGCGACACCTGGCACCTATGTCATTCGCCATACGGTCAGCGCCGGCACCACCTACGACACCGCTGAATCAACCTTCATCGTCAAGGCGGCCTAGTCCCCTCACGGGCTCACACGCGGTGATGATGCTGCCACCTGCATGAGCCCCGTTGTTCCTCGCCGTGTGGCTGCGTTGTGCCACATGGCGCTGCTGCTGGTCGCCTTGCTGCCAGTCACGGCGCCGGCCGAAATTGCGCTGCGGGCCTGCGATGCCGAGGTCCAACGCGCAGCCGATACGCTCTCAAAAATCTTTGGGCAGTGGCCTTTGCGGCCCAGTGGTGAGCCGGTCGGCCAGGCCCTGCAGATCATCACCACCCAGCTTGCACAACAAGCCCAAGAGCAACATCACCGCCAGTGGCGCACCCATGTGCTGCGTGATTCCAGTTTGAATGCGTTTTCGGTCGGCGACGGCCACATCTTTGTCACCGAAGGAATGTTGCGTTTTGTTGCTAACGAAGCCGAACTCGCCGCGCTGTTGACCCATGAGTTTGCCCATCACATGGCAGGACATTTTTGCCAGAAACGACGTCGCGCCGGTTTGCTGCGCCATCTATTTGGGGGCGGCACCGATGCACAAGTGCACAAGGTCGGTGAACTGACTGCGTCGATGGACAGCGCCAAAGAACGCGAAGCAGATCGCATCGGTATGGTGATGCTGGCACGCGGTGGTTACGACCCACGCAGTGCGGTGCAACTTGCGTCGCGCATGTCGACCTCCGGCACACCAACACACTTTCAATACGAACAACGCATCAACGCCCTGCAACAACTGGTCGCCGACATTCCTTACAGCGGCGTAACGACCAGCCACTCGCCGGCTTTTGTGCGAATGAAAAACGCTTTGCTCAACGAGCTGCAGGCACCGGAAACAAAGCTGCAGAACTAAGGACCCTGGTCAAAATAATCTCTACATTCGGCTGTTCCTGAGCGGCTGCCGCTGCGTTGCAATTTTTGGCAATAGCCCGGCTATTACCTGCAAATCGCGCCCGGCAAGCAACCACTCAGGATCACCCTCGGTGTTGACGAGATTATTCTGACCAGGGTCCTAAGCGACAAGGGTCTGCGCAACGACCGGCCTCACCACCGCACCTGCGGTACCCGAGCGGCCGAACTTAGCTTCAAGCGCACACGCGAGGTAACCCTGTTCTGCGACGATGTCCGCCCACACTGCTGGCAGTTCGCGGATTGCCACCGTGTGTTGCGTCAATCGTCCGGTTGATCGCCTGAGCGCCTCCGCGCCGAGGCTCGCGCTTGCGATCTCGAGTTCCAGCGCTGCTCGTCGTAAATCGGCCTGCTGCGCGCGCGCGAGGGCTGTGGTGCCTGCGCGCAGCAGTCGCGGCGTGGTGTCGAGAAATTGTCCGACCAGCCGCTGCGCGTCATCGGCACGCAACTCACCGAGCCGCGCCAATACGCCTGGCTCGAGTGCCGCGTTTGCGGGGTCCACGATCACGGGCGGCGCAGCGGGCGCGTCGTCCACCAGCGGCAGCCAGCGTGCGAGGACCGCCCGCAGTTCTTCGCATGAATAGGGTTTGCTCAGATAGTCGTTCATGCCGGCCTGCGTGCAGCGTTCGCGATCTCCGGGCAGCGCGTTCGCGGTCAAGGCGACAATGGTCAATGGTCGGCCGCGCCCATCGCATCTTTGCTGCCGACGGATCTCGGCCGTCGCCTCCATGCCGTCCAATTCAGGCATCTGCATGTCCATCAATACGAGGTCGAACGGCAGCGACGCACTGGAGACCGCCGCGACCGCCTGTGCGCCGTCGCCCACCACCATCACAGTCACACCCAGCTGCTCCAGCATGCCGCGGGCGACAAGCTGATTGACCAGGTTGTCTTCGGCGACCAGCACGCGGCCTTGCAACTGTTCCCCCTCGAAAACCACGTCCCTGCTGCCCACGGCCGGCGTGGCAGCGCCCGTCAAACTGACCAATGAGACGAGCCGGTCATAGAGCATGGACTGCCGGACCGGCTTCTCAAGCACAGCATCGATACCCACTGCGGCCGCCTCGGCGTTTTCGTCCAACGCGCCGGCGGAACTCAGAATCAAGAGCCGGGTGGTGGCCCACGCCGCCTGTGCACGGATGCGGCGTGCGAGCTCGATGCCATCCATCACCGGCATCTGGTAGTCGACGATCGCAATATCAAAGTGCTTGTCCGACGCTGCCGCCATGAGCACGAGCGCCTGCTCGGCGTCCGCCGCTATCTCGTGGGCGATGCCCCACGCCTCAAGCTGATAGTGCAGCACCTCGCGGTTGGTCGCGTTGTCGTCCACCACCAGTATGCGTGTTGCACGCAGGTCGACCAGCGGGGGCGACGTCGGCATGTTGCTCTCGGCTTCGAGCGGCACCACAAACCAGAAGTGCGAGCCGCGCCCGACCTCGCTGTCGACGCCAATCGAGCCGCCCATCATCTCGACCAGCCGCTGACAGATTGAAAGCCCGAGTCCAGTACCGCCGAACTTGCGTGTCGTCGAGCCATCGGCTTGCGCAAAAGCATCAAAAACACGCGCCCGGTTCTCCGGCGCGATGCCGATACCGGAGTCGCTGACCGTAACCCGTACCCGATGCACGCTGCCATCACGCTCTTCCTCGGCGCGGATCACGATTTCGCCGCGGTCGGTGAACTTGATGGCATTGCCCAGCAGATTGTTGATGATCTGCCGAATGCGCACGTCGTCGCCGCGATAGCGCACCTGCATCGCGGGCGGAATTTGACAGGCGACTTCCAGCGCCTTGGCGTGCGCCCGTGCGGCGTGCAGATCGAGCGCATCCTCGATGATCTGACGCAAGTCAAACGAGTGCGACTGCAAATCGAGCTTGCCGGCCTCGATCTTGGAGTAGTCGAGCACGTCGTTGATAACCTCGAGCAAACCCTGACCGGAGCGATGGATGGTTTCAACGAAACGTCGCTGCTTGGGCGTCAGCGTGGTGGTCTGCAGCATCAGTTCGGCCATGCCGAGCACGCCGTTCATCGGCGTACGGATTTCATGGCTCATATTGGCGAGAAACATGCTCTTGGCGCGCGCGGCGTCGAGCGCAGTATCGCGCGCCTCGCGCAATTCGTTCTCTATGCGACTGCGCTCACGTGCGCTAACCTGCATGTTGCGATGCAGACGCCTGCCGTACAAGCTGGCGCATAGGATCATCAGCACGATCATCGCGCCGATCACATACTCGTAGCGCTGGTAGGCGCTTGCTGTCGTCTGCTGATCACCCAAATTTGCACCCTGCTGGCTGCGCAAGTGGGCATCGGCCGCCGATATCGCCGCGTTCACATCCGCGTATTTGCGATCCATGGTTGCCATCCGCTCGGCAGCCCGCGCCGGCTGCGCGCTGGCGAAAAAATTAAAGATCTCGCGTGCTTCGGCGCTCATGCCTTCCATCGCATTTTCAATCGCCGCCAGATGCGAGGCCATCCCGACCTCTTCTGGCAAGGTCCTGCGGAGATGGCGCAGGTGCTGATCAAACTCACGTCGGGCGGTGTCTACCCGCGCCGACTCAGCCTTGACGTCGTGCGAATCAAACACATCGTTGCCGGGTGCGTTAACCCGTCCGGCGAGGTCGCGCAAGGTCGAGACATCACTCAGATGATGCGCGTAGGCGCTGTTGACCTGCACCGAGCTGGTGAACAAGGCCATGATCGTGTGATTGAGATAGAGCCCGGCGGCGACCGTCAGGAGATCGAACAGGGCGAGCACAAAATAGGCCCGGTACCAGTTCGTTCCGCGCTGCACGGGTGGCACCTGGTGTGCTCGTTCGCTCGTCATGACACGGCGCGCGCCCTACGCTCGTGTGCGAGCTGGTGGGGCTCGCGTTCGACTTGAGCACGCCGGCCGGTGGTGAGGATCTCGGGCTGCGGCGCCAAACCCGATGCCACGCGATTACCGCACAGCAGGGCGCGCACGCTCTCGTCACCCAAGGGGTAACTCAAAAAATAGCCCTGCAACTGATCGCAGCCCATCTCACGCAGGATCGCTGCCTGCGCGGCGGTTTCCACCCCCTCAGCGACCACCACCTGATTGAGGCTGTGCGCCATGTCGATGATCGCCTGCACGATACCGGCGCCTTCAGCGTCGTCGGCAATATCCTTGATGAAGGAGCGATCGATCTTGAGCGTGTCGATCGGGAAGCGCTTGAGGTAACTCAGCGACGAATAACCGGTGCCGAAGTCGTCGATCGCTATGCACAGGCCCAGTTCGCGCAGGCGCTGCAAGGTCGATATGGCATTCTCGACATCGTCGATGAGTACACTTTCGGTGATCTCGATGTCAATCAGTGTGGGGGCGAGACCGGCGCTCGAGTAGGCCTCAACGATAGTTGCCAATAAGGCCGGATCGCGAAACTGGCGCGCCGAGAGGTTGATCGCGATACGCAGCTGTGTGCCACCTAACTCGCGCCATTGCGCTGCCTGCTGGCACGCCTGGCGAAGAACCCAGCCGCCGATAGAAACGATGAGCCCACTCTCTTCTGCGACCGGAATGAACTCAGCGGGTGATACCAGCCCCAGCTCCGGATGATTCCAACGGATCAGGGCTTCAACGCCGATGGCCACGCCCGAGCGGGCATCGTATTGCGGCTGGTAGTGCAGCACCCATTCGTGGCCGTCGATGGCGCGGCGCAGTTTGTTCTCGATGTCGAGCCGTCGCAGTGCCGCCTCGCTCATCGAGCGCGTGTAGAACTCGTAGCCATTGCGACCCTGGCTTTTGGCGGCATACATCGCAGTGTCAGCATTCTTAAGCAGGGTTCCAGGATCGAGACCGTCGAAGGGGTACATCGCGATGCCGACGCTCGCACCGAAAAACACCTCGTTGCGGTCGAGATAAAACGGCAAGCTCAGTTGCTCGATGAGGCGCTGCGCGACACGCGTGGCGTCGGCGGCGCTGCGAACGTCGCTCAGGATTACCGTGAACTCGTCACCGCCGAGTCGTGCGACGCCGCTCAGCGCCGCGTATTGCTCGCTCGCCGCGTCACCCGGCTCCGGGCGAGCCAACGAGTCGCTGGCACGCAAACCACCGCCGATGCGCTCGGCTACCAACTTGAGTAGCGCGTCACCGACGTCATGGCCGAGGGTATCGTTGACCCGTTTAAAGTGGTCGAGGTCGAGAAACAGCACCGCGACCAGGCTTTTTTGTCGCTCGGACAACGCGATCAGACGCGCCAGACGATCGTGAAAGAGCAGGCGGTTGGGCAGTCCCGTCAACTGGTCGAAGTAAGCGAGCTGATGTACGTGACGTTCGCGCAGCTTGCGCTCAGTAATGTCCTGGTAGGTCGCGACTAGATACGACGCCGAGTCGCCGGCACCACTGACCGAGGCGAGAGTCAGCAACAACCAGACCTCGCTGCCATCGCCTTGCCGGTGACAAACCTCGCCGCACCATTCACCGCCCTGGCTGTACACGACATCGATGGCAGCGCTGCCTTCGATGGTGATTTCGCCGAAATCGCGCAGCGAGAAACTGCTGGCGCGCATCTCGTCGAGCGGCATGCCGCTCAGCGCCTCGAAACTGCCGTTGGCGTAGATCAACTGGCCTGCAAGGTCAACGATAGCAACCGCGTTGGCGCTGCGCGCGATGGCTTCCGAGAGCATACGCACCTGGGTCTCGGTCGCAATGCGACTGGTCACGTCCTGGATGATGGCGATAGCTTCGTCGGCCGCGGTGGGCGTGATGCGTGTTTCATAAGTGCGTTGTGCCGCGCCGTGCACGATGCGGTAGTCGAAGGAAGTCGGCTGGCGTGCACGCATGGTGTCGATGGCCGCCGCCTGCAAGGTCTGGGCGAACGTGGCAGGGACGAGTTCGTCGATGTTGTGCGCGCGTTGCAATAACGGTTCTTTGCCGTCTGATCCGAGCCTGTAGCCGTTGTTGTCGAGCAGCCGCCCGCCAACGCCGACCCGCAAGATCAGGTCCGGCATCGCGTCCAGCAGAGCGCGATTGCGCGCTTCGCTTAACGTCAGCGCGGTGAGCCCGTCGCTGGATCGCAGGATGTAGCGCAGCCGGTGATCGAGCACTGTCCAGTTGAAGGGCTTGATCAGAAAGTCCGTCGCGCCAACGCCAAACGCTCGTTCAACCGCGGTGAGATCATCGAGCCCGGTCGCCATCACGATCGGCAGGAGCGCAAACCGCGGTTGGGCGCGAATGGCGTCGCACGTGGCGAAGCCGTCCATGCCGGGCATGATGATATCGAGGATGACCAGGTCGGGCGTGTGCTGCTCCAGCCAAGCGAGCGCG
>JAYUQF010000321.1:0-3872 GCA_043756885.1 Pseudomonadota bacterium | reverse complement strand
GGCAATGCCCTTGATTAACCGCCGAATAAGCGGCCAGGCAGTCCAGGTAACGTTTGCCGGCGACATCCCACACCCAGATATCCGCGCCGCGTTCGAGCACAACATCAAGGGGCTTATAGTTGTGCGCACCGAGACGACTTTCAGCGGCGATCAACGACGATACGGATTTTTTCATGGTCTCACGCAACAGCGAGTGGGCTGCGCGGCCCGCGTAGGTTGACCTTTGCGAATCTCACGTTCGCCCACGGCAAGAACCTAGCCAGTACCACTGCCCTCAACTGGGACGCGCGGGGCGCGGTGTCGAGCATGATCCAGATCCGTATAGACGGCGCCTCACAAACATAACGGGGCACAACGATGTGCGCGGGGCAAAGCCTGGCACTGCGCTATTAGTCCTCCAGCCTGAAGCCAACTTTAACCGTCACCTGCCAGTGTGTGATGAGGCCGCTTCTAATCTCGCCGCGCGTTTCAGTGACTTCAAACCAATCGATGTTGCGCAGCGACTCGGCGGCCTTGCTGATGGCATTGCGGATGGCTTGGTCGCTAGACTGCGTTGAGCTGCCGGTCAGTTCGACTTTTTTATAGATATGGTCTTTCATGAGTCCGCCCTCTTATTTTTTTGTAAGGACTTATTGAGAGTAGCTGACAATCCACACCATCGCACGGCTGGTTCGGCGCAAAACTTTTCATGACTTCAAAACCAGGAACGCGTTTTCCCCGGCCGCAGTCGAAGCTTTCCTGTGCGCGATACACTACCCCGAGATCGCGCTACGAGCGCTATTTCTGCGTCCACTGTCCATCCACGCCCTGCACCCAGGTGCCGGCGGGTGCCTTCTGCAGAATCTCCGCTGCATAAACCTTGCCGACCTCTGCGGGTGGGGCACCGGTTGATGCGGCCTGCGCGGCATACACCTTGCGACGTTCTTCATTAGTCGTTGCCACCAGGGCGCGGATCTCGGCGCTGGCTTGTGTGTCATGCACTACGGTAAAACCGTCGTAGCGTTCACCTATCAAACCTTGGACGCGCGGCGCGTCCAGCGGGCGCTCTTCGGCGTAGGCGTAGCTGCCTGACAGCAGCGCAGCGCTTACGACGAGTGCCAGTGTGAAGGTAACCGTTTTAATCATGGGAAATAGCTTGTTCATTGCAGGCACCTTAGAAAATCGGCTTGGTGGCAACATCGTCTTTTGCCTGTTGTTCTAACTTGACGCGCACGTCGGCATCGAGCTTGATATTGAGATTGATAGTGATTGGCTCCTTAGGCGCTTCCACTTTCACCGTCGGCGTACACGCGCCGAGGACACTGCTGAGGGCGAGTATGGTCATGCGGAACAAACCGCGTCTGAACACATAGTCTGTTTCCATGCTGGCCTCGAGGTTCTTGTTTATAGGCACATGAACATACTGTACTTACTGACCAAGTACCACGCACCAGGCACTCAACGCTTGAGGATCTCGCCCGCACCCCACCCCAGCGCGCGATTGCTGGTAGCTGACAATTCCAATAACAGCTTGGCCAGATAGTCGAAATCTGTTTCCAGACTGATATTAAAAACAAAAGGGTGTTTGTTCATGACGCCGGGGTTATCACCTTCCAGATGAAACACGGCCTTGCCCGCGCCGAGCAACGCCTTATCGGCATCGATCCACAAGCGCTGATAGTGGAAGTCCGACAGCACGCGAAAAGCGAGATCAACATCGGACCCGTAGGATTTAAGTTGATCTGTCACGCTGTTTGCGCCGATCTGCACCTTGCCCGGCCCCTTTGCTTCGAGGTGTCCGGCGGTGACAGCGAGACGACCGTCCTGCAGGCGCAGCGGCAATAGTCCTCTCATGCGTCCCGTGCCTTTGAGTTGTTCGAGATTCAGGACCATGAAGGCCGACTCCAGATCGATATCAACAACGCGCAGGTCAATTTGCATAGCGTTGCTCGTAAGGTCGATTTGGGCGGCAGTTGTTTCAAGCGCACCGTCGAAAATTTCTGCGCGCGCCTGTTCAATCAGCAGTTGGTTGGTGTCTAGCCCGAAACGCAGATCAAACGGCACACGCTTGACACTCGGCAGCTCCAGCACACCTTTTAATTGCTGTCCGGGACCACTATGCAACGGCGCCAGACCATCGAGTTGCAGTGCGCCGTTGAGGGCCGACGCTTTGAACGTGGGTCCAGCCAAGGCAACAGCCTGTAATGCCAACGACAACGCATGACGTGGTGGGCCGTCACCCCAATGGGACTTGCCCGCCAGCGTGAGCGTGCCGCGTGTTTTGAAGCCGCGCGCCGCCAGCGCGGGTGAGAGATCGGACAAAGCAGACGCGTCGGTGAACACCATGGGCTGAGCACTCAGAGTGACCTCACCCACGCCCGAACGACGCGCGTGCCGGCCCGTGAGCGTGGCATCGACTAACCCCGACCTATCGTGCAGATGCGCGACAAAATTTGCCTCCCGCGCTGAGATCCGCAGGTCCAGATCGGCCCGCAATGGCACCACCAATGCGGGTTCGCGGGTATTGCGTACTTCGGCGATGGACAGTTTGAGGCGCTGTGTATCACCTGCACTGTAGCGACCAGTCACGCCCTGCACGGCCCATGCTTGCGCTGGCAAAACAAGCTGGCCGCTTTCGAGCACGGCGTTGATTAGAGCGCCGCTGGGTGCTGCGACGGTGAAGCGACCATCAAGCTCAACATCCGGTGTGAAAGTGTCCTGCTCGGGTGGACCTTCGATTACAAGCTTGCCCTGCGCCTTAAATCTGCCTTGGCGCGACAGGGACCCAGCTACGGGCGGCGCGGCATCGAGCGTGATCTGGGCCGCAAGCGGCCCCCGCACGGCGAGTGTTGGTGATTGCAGTGTTAGGGTACTCATCACCGCTAGCTTGTGTGCATCCGCGGTCGTCGTCAGCATGATCAGCGGCGCATCGTTTGTGGCCAACAGCTGCACGGTGGAAATACGCGCCAGGGCGCTGTCTGCCGCGACAAGCGTGGTGGGCAAGCTTATGCCATGGAGCTGCAGACCTTGTGCGCTGTGACAGGTGAACACACCAGCAGCCAGTGCACACGCCAGATGGGCGGCGATACGCGCAATATGTGTGTGGTCGGCGCGCGCTAAATTGGTGATCTCGGCGTGGACGTCCGCCTGCATGTGTGCGCTCTTGAGCAAGCTGCGCAGATCAGTCGATTTGGCCGGTGTCGTGCCAGCGCCGGAAAACGCAATTTTGCCTCGTTCAATACTGACTCCGGGTAACAGGCCAGGCAGCACCCGCGCGTCGAGCACACCGTCGAGTGTGAAGGGCGCGCCGCTGCTCGGCGCCATCGCGTCGCTGTGCAGCGCTAATTGCAGGGGCGCAAATTGCATCGTGAGTGACAGACCGGATTGCGGTGAACGGGCCACGCTGACAACACCCGTGCCCCACGCCTGGGTCGGCGTGTTCAAGGTCTGCAGGGAAAACTTGCCATCCAACTCGGTGAGGCCTTGGGCACTGGCGACCGCGCGCAACGTGCCCGTCATGCCCGAGGCGGCCATGTGTTTGATGGTGACATCACCATCGCTGATAACTAACAGGCCTTCAAACGCACCACCGTGCAAAGCACGCGCAGTGAAGCTGCTACGCAGCTGTCCTTCGGCGGCATGGACAGCGAGATCGAAGTTCGCCACCAGCTCTGGGTCACGCACTAGCGTGCCGGCTAAATCGATGGCAACAACGGTCGCGTCGGTAGTCAGCTTCACGCTCGAATTGACGATCTCGATACGTGCTACCGGTAGGCTGGCAGTGCCGCTGCCAGTCCCACCTGCAGAGGGAAGAACAGGTAACAGTTTGCCGTCGCGCCATGCCAGCGCGAGACGGGCGCCTTCAATGCGCAGACGGTCAACAGCGATACTGA
>JAYUQF010000320.1:0-3874 GCA_043756885.1 Pseudomonadota bacterium | reverse complement strand
CGAAGAACCGCAACAACTCCGGATGCTGCGCCGTTCCTATGCTTTTGTGCTGGCCGGAGGTCGTGGTTCGCGCCTCAAACAACTGACCGATGTGCGCTGCAAGCCGGCGGTCTACTTTGGCGGCAAATTCCGCATTATCGATTTTGTCCTGTCGAATTGCCTGAACTCGGGCATCCGCCGCATCGGTGTACTGACCCAATACAAATCCCATAGCCTGCTGCGCCATTTGCAGCGTGGCTGGGCGTTTCTCAAATCTGAAATGAACGAGTTCCTCGATCTTCTGCCAGCCCAGCAGCGTATCGACGAGCGTTCGTGGTATCGCGGCACGGCCGACGCCATTTTCCAGAATCTCGATATTGTGCAAGGCTATGGCGCCGATTACATACTGGTGCTGGCCGGCGACCATATTTACAAAATGGACTACATGGAAATGCTCGCGCGGCACGTCGCCAGCGGCGCGCCCTGTACCGTTGGCTGCATTGAAGTGCCGCTTGAGCAAGCTGCGGGCTTTGGCGTCATGGACGTCGATGCGGAGCAGCGCATCACGCGCTTTCTCGAAAAGCCCGCCGCGCCACCATCGATGCCGGGCAAACCCGACATCGCGCTGGCGAGTATGGGTATCTATGTTTTTAACGCGCAATATCTCTACGACGCCTTGGCTGCCGACGCCACCTGCCCGGACTCAGAGCACGACTTCGGTCGCGATCTCATTCCCAGCGTCGTCGCGCGGGGTGATGCGCGCGCGCTGTCCTTTGCGAGTTGTTGTGTCGGTCTGGAAGCGGGACGTGAACCCTACTGGCGCGATGTGGGTACTATCGATGCTTACTGGGAGGCGAATATCGACCTCACCGCGACCGTGCCGGCGCTCAATCTCTACGACACCACTTGGCCGATCTGGACCTATCAGGAACAGTTGCCACCCGCGAAGTTTGTGCACAACTGGCAGAACCGCCGCGGCATGGCACTGGAGTCCCTGGTTTCGGGTGGCTGCATTATCAGCGGCGAACTGAGCAAGAGCCTGTTGTTTTCCAAATGCCGTGTGCATTCTTACGCCAGTGTCGCCTCGTCGGTGTTATTGCCTGAGGTCGACATTGGTCGTGGGGTGCGCCTGAATCGCTGCGTCATCGATCACGGCTGCAGCATCCCAGACGGCATGATCATCGGCGAAAACCCCGAGCACGATGCCGAGCGTTTTCACGTCACCGAGCGTGGCATCACCCTGGTAACACGACAGATGCTGGCACGCCTTAAGACCCAATGAGTGCAGCGATGCGCGTGTTGCACGTCGCCGCTGAAGTTCATCCGCTGATCAAAACCGGCGGCTTGGCCGATGTGGTCGGCGCTTTGCCAAATGCGCTACACCATCGCGGTTGTGACGTGCGCTTACTTGTGCCGGCTTATGGTGAAGTGCTGGCACTTTACGCCCGCGAGGGCGTACTGCAGGCGGTGGGCGCACCCTTAGGCACTTTGTTTGGCGCGTCACGGGTGCGACTGTTGCGCGCCACCCTGCCGGGCGGCAGCGTGCCGTTGTATCTCATCGATGCGCCGTGGCTTTACGAGCGCACGGGCAATCCTTACGTTAACGAGGCCGGTTTGCCGTGGGCAGATAACCATCTGCGTTTTGGCCTGCTGGGCTATGTCGCCGCACAACTGGCGGCTGGCGGACTTGATCCGCAGTGGCGCGCTGACGTGGTTCACGCCCATGATTGGCACGCCGCCCTGGCCCCGGTTTATCTGCGTCAGCACCCGGCCAACAGCGTACGTACGGTATTTACGATCCATAACCTGGCGTTTCAGGGGCGCTTTGCGCTGCGCTTGGCTGACGAGCTAGGACTGCATCCCGCTTTGTTGACACCAGCGGCTCTGGAGTTCCACGGTGACTTGTCGTTCATGAAAGGTGCACTGGTGCACGCCGATGCCATCACCACGGTCTCGCCCACTTACGCACGCGAAATTCTCACCAGCGAAACCGGTGAGGGCCTGGATGGCGTGTTACGTGAACGTGCAACGCAACTGCACGGCATTTTAAATGGTGTTGATACCGCGGTGTGGGACAGCACTCGCGATGCTGCCCTGGTCGCGTGTTATGACAGTGAGCAAGCGGTCCCGGCCAAGCTTATCAACCGCCGCGCCTTGCGGCAGGAATGCGGACTCGATGACGACGAAACACGACCACTGGTGGCGGTGGTCGGGCGACTGACGGGCCAGAAGGGCGTCGACCTGGTGCTCGAAGCGTTTGAACACCCTGCGTTAAACGCGCTGCAATTGCTGGTGATCGGTACCGGCGAGGTGGGCTTTGAGCGTGCGTTTCGCGCCCTGGCCATGGGCGCGCCCGGACGCATAGCCGCGTTTATACGGTTTGACGAGGCGCTTTCCCATCGCATCTTCGGTGGCGCCGACATGATTATCGTGCCGTCGCGTTTTGAGCCCTGCGGGCTGACGCAACTTTACGCCCTGCGCTACGGCACAGTGCCGGTGGTGCGCCGTGTTGGCGGTCTGGCCGACACCGTGAACGACGAAAACACCGGCGCAAATGGCAACGGTTTTGTCTTCGACGCTGCTAACGCCGCCGCACTGCGCGCCACCTTGCTGCGGGCATTGGGCATCTATCGTGATAACCCCGAGCGCTGGTTCAGCTTGATGGCGCAAGGCATGGCCCAGGCCATGTCGTGGGACACACCGGCAGCGGCTTATCAAGCGTTGTACAAAAGCCTGCGCTAGCCAGCAAGGTCTACGTAGGTCCGGCCAAACGGGCCAGGCCCTTCACCAGTGCATGCAATGCACGGCCATTAAACGCCGGCAAAAAATGATCGACATAGGGCAAGGCCGCGCGCATGCCGGCTGCGCGCACGGTGAAGGTGCTCGCGCCGTACATCGGGTTGATCCACACCAGGCTGCGAATGTGCCGCTTGGCCATCGCCAGTTCCTGGACGATGCGTGCCGGTTGCCCGTTGTCGTAACCATCGCTGATCACGATCAGGACGGTCGAACGTGATGAGCCTTCGCGTAATACGCCGCGGTTTAACGCCCCTAGCGCCGCGCCGATGTCGGTACCACCCGACCAGTGCCGCACTTTGTCGCTCATCTCACGCAGGGTCTCGTCTATTGAGCGTCGTCGCAGTGATTGGGTGATTTCACTGACCTGGGTGCTGAAGACCACGGTGCGACTGCTTTTCAGGGCTTGTTGCAAGCCGAACATTAGCTGCAATAAAAACGGATTAAACGCATCCATCGAGCCGCTGACATCACACAACATGACGATGCGCGTTTTGCGCGTCTTGCGTTGACTGCGCGCCAACTCCACCAGATCCAGACCGTGGCGCACGCTGTGGCGTAGCGAGCGGCGTAGGTCAATACGTGCGCCGTGGTGGGCAGGCTGCTTGCGCCGTGAGGGGCGGGTAGCCAGGCGACGTGCTAAATCCTGTATCACTTGTGCCAGAGGCGGGGCGTCGGGGTCCCACCGCGCGGCGAGATTGGCGCGTCGCGCCACTTCTTCGCCTCCGAAGGTATCGGTCTGGGTCAACATATCGCGATGCGCTTCGTTGGCACGCCCGGCATCGAGCGTGCCGTGTAGTAGCTCGCTATGGGCCATGATGTGGTCGCCACCGTAGGCCGTAGTTTGCGCGCCGAAGTGAGTGGCAAATACGCGATCAAAAATAATTTCGTCGGCACGACTGGCAACAAGATTGGTGCGCAAGGCGAGGCGGTAGTCATCGGGATTGGCGAAGTCGATAACGGCGAGGGCGCGGAACACATCGATGGCGCGGGCTTGACTGACCGGCAGGCCGGCCGCGTGGGCGGCGCGGCACAGGGTCAGGGTTTGTTCGATGAGTGGGGTGGGTGAGGCCATGGTTTTAATGCGCCCGCTGGGACG
>JAYUQF010000319.1:0-1543 GCA_043756885.1 Pseudomonadota bacterium | reverse complement strand
AATGCAGGCGCTCATGCGGTCGCGGTCGTCGGGGTGGAAACAGGCCCGCCAGCTCTCAGTATCCAGGGTGAGCGCGGCATGTCCAAAGCCAAGTAACTGCGCGCACAGCGGCGAGAGTTGCCAACGTGCGAGCTCGGGATCCCATAACCACTGGCCATGGCCCAGCTTGGCCAGGATCGGATCCCATTCGTGCGAGCGGCCTTGCGCCGCCGAGGTGAGATCTGCTGGCAGCTCGTGTGGGGGGGTCATGGGAGTGGTTTACCTGTGTGGGCGGGACTCGTAACAAAACTGCGCATCAAAGCCACCAGCAGGTCAGGGTTGAGGGGTTTGGACAAACACCGCTCCGCGCCAGCGGCCAGTGAACGGCCGCTGTTTTCCGACGAGGCGAAGCCAGTCATCGTGATGACCCGCGTCTGGCAGGTCAGCTGATCGGTCTTGATGCGCTGACACACCTCGAAGCCATTCAAACCAGGCATCATGAGATCGAGCAGCACAACGTGCGGGCGAATAACCTGCATCTTGGTGCCGGCATCAAAACCGTCGTAGGCGGTTTCGATTTGCAGACTTTCAATCTCGCTCAGTAACTCGCGGATGTAGCCGACCAGCTGACGATCATCGTCCACAATCAGCAAGCGGGCGTGGCCAGGTCCGGCTGCGGCCCGCGCGCTCGCCAGCCCATGATCACGGGCAAGGCGTTCCACTTCGGCACGCAAAAAGCGGCGATGACCGCCGACCGTGACTTCGGCCTGCAGCAAACCTTTCTGTGCCCATTGGCGTACCGTGATCGGCGAAACCAGGAACAGGCTGGCCACTTCGTTAGGGGTCAGATAAGGCTTGTCCGGCGCGCTCGTCACGCGCGTTCTGTTGCTTAAACGTGATTTCATAAGCTATTGGTCGGTGGACTTGTTAGATGGGGCGCGCATGGCGCGGTGGCACACACATGACTCCCATTACCCAAATACTCTATGGATGAAAAGCTCAGGCGACGCGCCATCGCGATGCCGCGACCGTGGGCATGGGTGGCCCGGCCCGGCTCAAATTCGAAATAGGGCGTGGGGTCAAAACGCTCCCCCTGATCGACGACTGTGTAGGTGACTTGATTGCCGTCCAAAGTGACCGTCAGGTTGGCATGTTTGTCGCGGTAGTTGGTGTCGTTCAGCCGTTTCGAGATTTCATCGGCCCAGTGACCGTCGGCCAGCAGGGCCGATTTTTCTGCGTAACTTATACCGAGATTGCCGTGCTCGATGGCATTGATAAGCAATTCCCACAGACCGGTGACCACGGCGCTGGGATTGCTGGTGCAATGGGCAAGCAAACCTGCAAGTGAGCGCGCGTCGGCTGGCGTTTGGAATCTGAACTCGCCCTGTTGCAGCAGGCCGACGGCTGCGGTGGTGGAGGCCAATTCACGACGCACATCAATGCGTGCGCGAAAATCATCGATAGCCGCGCGCACCACCGCCTGCAACATCGACTCCGGGAAGGGTTTGGTCACGTAGTAATAAGCGCCCGCATCGATGCCGTCGATGATGTCCTGCTCGGTAGT
>JAYUQF010000318.1:0-1545 GCA_043756885.1 Pseudomonadota bacterium | reverse complement strand
TGCTAGGCAATAATTCGGTACGACTCACCACGCGCAACGAAGTTGCAGATCTGCGAACCGTGGTCGGGCGCGCCGCGAATCATGGCATGAAACCATCCAGACGATAGCGTTCATCATGCAAAAAACCATCAAGCTGCGGTGCATCTCCAACGCCAAGCGCCATGCACTTGAAGGTTTGCCCCATGCTGCCTGGCAGCAGCAGTAACTTCGCTTCCTGCGCCAGGCGATAGCGCGCAGCGGCGTCACCGGCCGCACCAGCCAGAACCGACTGCAGGCCATTGTCGAGCAAAAAATGAGCCTGCGTGGCATAACCAAGTACGTCAAACCCGGCTGCAAAAGCATGCTCAGCGACCGCGGTAAAATCGACTGAAGCAGTAATGTCCTGCAGACCCGGATACAAAAACGGGTCATCGTGAACATGATGCTGATAGTGACATTTGAGCGTGCCACCTACGCGTGAGGGATGCAGATATTCGTGGCGCGGATAGCCGTAATCAACGAGCAGTACCACACCCCGCACCAGGCGCGCGCGCATCGCGAGCAACCACGCACCCATGCCAGGGTTGGCCTCACTGATATAGCCCTGCGGCAGTCTAGCTGCCCAGCGCTGCTCAAAACTCGCGCCACTATAAGGCCGCGTTGACCACACAAATCGCTCGCCCTCCAAAGCGACGGCCAACTCGCGCCAACACCCATCCGCGACGATGCAGCGCTCAACCGGCATGGCATCCAATACCTCATTGGCCAGCACCACGCCGCAGACTGCGACGGGCGGGTGTTCGTCACACCAGTGCACACGCGAGCGCAGCGCAAGCGGTAACGCGGCACAGAGCGCCTGTTGGCGTGCGCACAGGCTGGCGCTTGGTTCAACGATGTAATAGCTGACAGGTAACCGTTCTGCTTGCTGCAGCAAGCACAGAAGATCGCAGGCCAGACGGCCACTGCCGGCGCCATATTCGACGATGCTGTCACCCTCGCGCAGAATTGCCGCGCACTGCTTGGCGAGACAAGCTGCAAACAGCGAACCTGCTTCGGGCGCGGTTACAAAATCCCCACCCCGCCCAAAGATTGGTGCCAGCCCGGCGTAATAACCACAGCCTGCCTCGTATAAGGCCATGGCCATGAAAGTGTCAAAGCCGACCATGCCACCTGCCGACACGATCGCACTACGAATGAGTGCCACGAGCTGGCGCGATCTTTCTAGCGCCTCGCGATCGGGATCCGGTAAGCTTGAACTCATGTTCGTAGCCGCTGCCAAGCGTGTGGCAAGACAAATTTTTCTACAGCAATAATCATGACTCGTTTGTCATCCCCATCACCGGCACCCGTTGCGCTCATCACCGGAGCCGCAAAGCGCCTTGGCGCTACCACCGCGCGCGCCCTGCATCGTCTTGGTTACGATATCGTCATCCATCACCACACTTCGAGCCACGACGCTGCGCAGTTGGCGCAAGAGTTAAATCGGGTCCGCACAGACTCGGCTGTGACCTTGTGCCAGGACCTGGCCGATCCCCACGCCGGTGCCGCTGTTATCGGGGCCTTGCG
>JAYUQF010000317.1:0-3907 GCA_043756885.1 Pseudomonadota bacterium | reverse complement strand
CGTTCGCCAGAACGAGCCTGCCGACCCCTCCCAAGGCAGGCGTTGCCCGATCCCCCATCGGGCTACAAGGTGGCCCCGTCCGGTTGAGTTCCCCTAACTCTGCCGGTAGCGGGGCCCTTTTTTATCCCAACTCCAGCCACTGGCCCAGTGTTTGCCACGCCAGCTCGGCGCCCTCGTGTTTGAGCGCGGAAAAAAGCTGCGCTGTGCCAAGCCAGCTGTGGGTCTTCATGCTCGCATTAATCAGATGTAGGGTTGCCGTGGCCGGTCCGCGACCGAGCTTGTCGGATTTGTTCAGCAATACGTGCACCGGCACACCAGCGTGGGTGCACCACTCGAGTACCGCAACGTCCTGCGGTTTGAGAGGGTGACGGATATCCATAAGTAAAATAAGGCCACACAGGCAGGCCCGAGTTTCGAGATATTCCGGCAAAGCCTGCTCCCAGTGGGCGCGCATAGATTTAGCGACTTTTGCGTAACCAAATCCGGGCAAATCGACCAGCCGCCGTTCGGTGTCGAGATCAAAGACGACGATGTGCTGAGTACGGCCGGGCGTGCGACTGGTACGCGCCAGACCGCGTTGCGCACAAAGCATATTTAGAGCGCTGGACTTGCCGGCGTTAGAACGGCCGGCAAACGCAATCTCGTGGCCTCGATCGGCCGGTAGCAGGTGCGCGTCAGGCACACTGAGCGCAAATTGCGCCCGTGATAGTAATTTGCGCGTCCGCTCGATTCCGCTGTCCATCTTACAGTCCCGTCTTACCGTTGATCGCAACATGCCGAGCGCCGAACGCATTGGTGCAGATCACGGCCTTGCTCCCGTATATAATCACGCTTGTCTTCCCGCAAGCGAGAGCAAGAGATGTATAAGAGGAATGCGTTCCTGGCGGTAGCCACGCTGTGCGTGGCATTTGTCGCTACCGCAGCGCACGCTGATGGCAAAGCCAAAGCGATGGTATGTACTGCCTGTCACGGAGCGGATGGTAACAGCAGCAATCCCATCTGGCCGAATCTAGCCGCCCAGAATCCGAGCTACACCGTTGCTCAGCTGAAGGCGTTCAAAGCCGGCATTCGAAAGAATGCCTCAATGGCACCCATGGCCACCGGGCTGGAAGAAACCGACATGCGGGAAATCGCCGATTTCTTTGCAGCGCAGACCCTCAAGATCGAACCACTGAGCGCCGACGCCACCGCAGCGGCCGCCCTTGGTCAAAAACTCTATCGTGGCGGCGACGCTGAGCGCGGGATCCCGGCCTGCATGGCCTGTCACGGTCCCGATGGCGGCGGCAACCCGGCCTCTGGTTACCCGGCCCTGAGTGGTCAGCACGCGCAATACGCAACAGCCCAGTTGCAGAACTATCGTGATGGCACGCGTCAAACCGATCCGCAGGAAATGATGCGCACGATTGCAAAACGTCTATCGGATGCGGACATAAAAGATCTGACCAGCTACTTATCGGCACTACATTAACGCGTAGCCCGGTTGCCAAGACTCATTGCGACCGGCCGCCGTGGCGACCTCAGCGGCATAACCGTAGGGAACTAATGACCATGAAGCTCCACCACATCGTTTGTTCTGCGTTATTGATCGCGCTGGCAGCGGGAAACAGTGCCGCCGAAGAGTTTGTGCTCGGCCAGCACTATCAGGAAGTAAAACCCGCTGTTGCCACATCGACCGGGGTCGATAAAGTAGAAGTGGTGGAATTGTTCTGGTACGGCTGTCCACATTGTTATGTTTTCGAGCCTCAACTGCAGGAATGGCTGAAAAAGAAAGCCGACTATATTGAGTTTGTGCGTGTGCCTGCGGTATTTGCGCAGAACTGGGAAATTCATGCCCGCGCTTTCTACGCCGCCCAGCAGCTCGGTGTGCTGGATAAAGTAAATGACCCTTTGTTCGACGCTATTCACAAGCAAGGGCGCAAACTTGCCTCAGAAGCGGAAATTGGGCAATTTTTCGCCGAGAAGGGTGTTGCGGCCAAGGACTTTAAAAAAGCTTACAGCTCTTTCGATGTTGATACCAAAACTCGCAGGGCCATCACCTTGACCCGAGAATACGGCATCACCGGCGTGCCGGCTCTCGTCGTCAACGGCAAATACCGCAGTGGCGCTCAGGAAGCAGGTGATCTCGCCACGCTGTTAAAGCTGGTCGATGACCTGGCCGCTAAGGAACACAAGCGGTAAATGTCCGCGCCCTCAGCGGCGCGGAACAGGTCGGGTAATTCTGACCGATTGAGTCTCTCCAGTAGCGAGACCCTACCGACAGGTGTGTTGCTCTTCCTTCGTACACGCTGGCTAGCGATTGCGACGGAGTGGCCGCGCGAACGTCATACAAGACGTTGGAACAGCAATGTCGGTTGCGAACTTGAACGGCACTATTACCAATCCGAATGCTCCCGCACCGCGTCGCGATGGCGCGACGGATCGTGCCGTGACGGAAACCATCTCCCGTTTGCAGCGCGGTATATTGAGACTTGCACTGGCCTATCACGGCCGCAGCGCGGACCTCGATAGAAAACTTAAGGAATTAAGCGGATTGCTCCGCGCCGGACGGCGCGATAGCGAGCTGCAACGTCTCATCGACGAAATAGTCACGACCATTGTTTCACTCAATATCGAGCCAGCGACGGGTAATAGCCCGGCTGCGCCGGCGCCAGCCACTGCCAATCTCGTCGCGGACCAAGCGAGCCTTATTGAGCATTTTTTTGGGTCATTAGATTTGCCGGCGGCGCTCACGCTGGAAATTGAACAAGTACGCAAGCGTATCGCAGCCAAGAGCAGCACGAGCGAACTGCTGGTCCAGATTGAGCAGGCCGCGCGCGCCATCTCCGAACCTCTGCTACAGGCGGCTGATAACAAACGCACCCTGGACACTACCCGCCAAGCACTGATCGATATGCTGGATCGCATTTCTGTATCGCGCGCTCTAGCTGCTGAAGCCGCCGAATTACGGCGCAGTATGGAAGCAATCGCGACGCCGGAAGATATTCGTCCCTTATCCGCTAGACTTGCGCAACTGGTGGCAAAGCTGCGCGAAGAAACGCAGGCAGAGCTCAATCGACTTGCTGACTTTCTGCGCGCTACCGTGCGCCGTATGCAGGAATTCGAACAAGTGATGCTGCGCTCGCGAGAGCTGTACGCCGACAGCGAGTCCGATGCGCTACAACTGAGTGAAACCATCTGCGTAGGCGTCAGAGACGTCCGTAGTGGCGTCAGCGCCGCTGAAAGCCTGGAAGAGCTCAAGGGATTAATCGAAGACAAACTGCAAGTCATCGATAATGGCCTGGCTCAATTTGTCTCAACTCAGAGCCGTCGTGCAGCCGAAGCCGGCGACGTCATTGAGCGCATGACCCAGCGCTTAAAAGATCTTGAGCAGCAAGCAACGCATCTGCGTGAGGACCTGGAGGTACAACATGCACGGGTGTTGCTGGACCCGCTGACCGGCATCTTGAATCGCGCCGGTTATACGGAAATGGTGACCAAACACTACGCGCGCTGGAAGCGTTACGGCGGCGCGCTGAGCCTGGCGGTGATCGACCTCGACCTGTTCAAGGAAATCAACGATCACTATGGCCACGCTGCCGGCGATAAAGTGTTGGCCACTGTCGCCTCAAAGTTGAAAGAAATGACCCGCGAAAGCGACGTGTTGTGTCGCTACGGTGGCGAAGAATTTGTGCTGCTCTTACCGGAAACATCCAGAGCCGATGGTCGCACCATGCTCGAGAAGCTGCGTGCCCACATCGCAGACTGCCCCTTCCGCTACAAAGACACCCCAGTGCGTATAACGATGTCCGGCGGTGTCGCGCAGTTTCAGGTTTCCGACACCGTAGAGACCGTGTTTGAGCGCGCCGACAGCGCAATGTATCTGGCCAAGCAGAAAGGTCGTAACTGTGTTTTTACCGACCTCGATCTG
>JAYUQF010000316.1:0-1546 GCA_043756885.1 Pseudomonadota bacterium | reverse complement strand
TGCGCATCCAGATCAGATCGCCGTTCTTTTTTACCTGCCGTATGTCCCAGCGGTGGACCCGGCCAGGCAGCTCGCGTGCTGCGGCAAGGCTTTCCATTGCAAGGGGTCGATCGTCGGGTGCGTAGAGGTCGAGCATCGAGCGCCCAAGCAATGCGCGCGCCTCGTAGCCCAGATAGCGCGCACCGAAATAATTGCTGTGCAGCACAAGCCCATCGGCCGACAAGGCGAAGCAGGTCATCGGCGTGTGATCGTGCAAAACGTCAAAAGGGATACCGCGCGGGCCGGTTGCAAGGGCACCCGGCAGATGGCTGTGGTTGGCCGCCTGGGATTCGCGCAGTAAGGCACTTTGGGTACGCAGGCGCGAGATCGTATCGCGCAGTGTGAGTTGGGTCTGGATACGTGCGAGCAAGATTGGAAATTCACCGGGTTTGACGATGTAGTCATTGGCACCCAATTCGAGCGTGCGTTGGATGTCGGCACGGTCATTACTGGCTGCCAGCACGATCACCGGCAATTGCGTCTGGCTGTAGCGTTGCCGTAGTTGGCGCAGGACTTCTTCGCCGCGCATTTGTGGCATCTTGAGATCGAGGATGACGAGATCAAAAGCACGTCTGTCGACCAGCGCCAGCGCTGCATGGCCATCCGCCGCAGTGACGACTTCAAAACCCTTGGCACCAAGGCGCATTGAAATGGCCTTGCGTATGGTGGCGTTGTCGTCGACGGCCAGAACCGCCGTAGCTGAACTCATGCCGACAGGTACTCCCGCATGGCGGTGTGCGTGGCGCGCGGCGATGTTTCGATACAGCGCGCGATACTGCGTAAAACGATTGCAATCAAACAGGCCGGCCGAGTGTAGCCCTTGAATACGTAATGAAGATCAAATTTGATCGCGGCTTGCGCCTTAAACGGCACAAAAGTGACCCGGATAGGGTGCCAACAAATGTGAACATTTGTCAGCGGCTGGCCGTTCTCAAGGTGAGCTGAGTTTGAACATGCCCGGTAAAACATTCCCCGCGACTGCGCTGGCGCGGGGCTGTACCGAGCGATTCTGAAAAGCCTGCCACAGTGCCTGGCCGTGCCAGTCGCTTTTGTCAGCACCGTAGAGATGGCGTTCCAATGCGACGATTTCCGTGGCTAACGGGCCGCCGGCGTGCAGAGCGAGATCACGCAGCGTGGTTAAGGCACGGCTGTGCCCACCCTCGGCTGCTGCCCATGCCAGCAGCGCCGTGCGCGCGCCGCGCGAATTGTCTGTGCTGCAGGCCAGTTTTAATTCCCGGATAGCGCGCGCGCTGTGGGGTGGGTCCAAGGTTTTGTCGGTTTTGATCCGGCTTGCCTGCGAGCTCGCGCGGTGCTGCTGATACCACCACATAACAAGCGTCAGCACCCATGCCAGGCCCAGCAGCGCGGCGATCAGTCGCCACGGTGAGGCTACCGTCTCATTCGCGCTCGACGGCACGGCGGCCGGCGTGGTTGTTTTCTCGGTCGGCGCAGGCGCATCCAGCGGTGGCGCGGCGCCACTGGCTGCACTTACCAACAACGATCGCGC
>JAYUQF010000315.1:0-3912 GCA_043756885.1 Pseudomonadota bacterium | reverse complement strand
CCCAAAGCAGTCGCAGCCCAACACGCGACGATGGAATTCCTGCTGATCAATCATCCGCTCGATTGCCCGATTTGTGATCAGGGCGGCGAGTGCGAGTTGCAGGATCTCGCCATGGGTTACGGTGGTGACGTCTCGCAATTCACCGAGCGTAAGCGCGTGGTGCGTGACAAAAACATCGGACCTTTGGTGCAGACCGACATGACGCGCTGCATCCACTGCACGCGCTGCGTGCGGTTTGGCGAGGAGATCGCAGGTTTACGTGAACTCGGTGCGACAGGTCGTGGTGAGCACGTTGAGATTGGCACTTACGTGGCCAAGGCCATGACCTCTGAACTGTCGGGCAACGTCATCGACTTGTGTCCGGTTGGAGCGCTTACCAACAAGCCGTATCGCTACTCAGCGCGCGCCTGGGAATTGCAGCAGCGTGACGGCGTAGCACCCCACGATGCACTGGGCGCAAATGTGCATTTCCACGTGAAGGGTGCAATTGTTAAGCGCGTCGTGCCTAAGGAGAATCCGCAGGTCAATGCCACTTGGTTGTCCGATCGTGATCGGTATAGCTTTCAGGGCATGAACCACGAAGCGCGCTTGACGACACCTCGCATCAAGCGTGACGGGCGCTGGATCGAGTCCGACTGGGATACGGCGCTGGACTTCGTCGCCAAGCAGTTGCGCGCGATAACAAGCGTGGACGCCGATCAACTTGCGGCGCTGGTTGCACCAAGTGCTTCTACTGAAGAGTTTTACCTCTTGCAACGTTTACTGCGCGGTCTTGGCTCGCACAATGTTGATCATCGCCTGCGCCAGCGCGATTTTTCGGATCAGAGCGCCGAACAACTTTATCCCGGTATCGAGTCCTTGGCCGCCATCGAAAACGCCGATGCGGTTTTGCTGTTAGGCACCTATCCTCGGCACGAAAATCCATTGCTCAATCTGTCTTTGCGTAAGGCCGCGCTGAAGGGTGGCGCCGTCATGCAGATTTCGAGTCACGCGCGGGATTTCAATTACAGTCTTGCCGCGCAGTTGGCCGTCAAGCCATCACAGTTGCTGGTCGCCGCCGCATCAATCGCGGCGGCCGTAGCCAGCCGTCGCAAGGTAGCGCTGGCCGCACCCACTGACAAACTCGCGGCGCAGTTCGCGCTTTCCGACGAGACTCTGGAGCGCATGGCTGACTGCCTGGCCAAGGCCAGTCGACCGTTGGTACTGGTCGGCGCCGGTGTACATACCCATCCGTTACGCAGCGCGCTGGTTCAAGTTGCTGGCGCCTTGGCGGCAGTCAGCGGCGCAGTATTTGGCGACCTCAGCGAAGGTGCAAATGGCGCCGGCGCCTGGCTGGCAGGAGCGGTGCCTCATCGCGGTCCGGCCGGACGTGTTCTTGAACATCCGGGACGCGACGTGCGCAGCATGATCGAACAGCCGCGCAAGGCCTACGTTCTGCTCGGGCTCGATCCGGCTCTCGATAGCGCCGATAGTGCTGGTTTGCACAGTGCATTGCAGGCGGCCGATTTTGTTGTTGCTACCAGCGCGTTTGAAAATTCCGCGTTGGACGCCCTGGCTGACGTCATCCTGCCGAGCGCTCTGTATGCCGAGAACGAAGGTTCGTTTGTCAATCTCACCGGCATTTGGCAACGATTCGCCGCTGCGGTGCGGCCGCACGGCGATGCGCGCGCAACATGGAAGATCTTGCGCGTGCTGGGTAACAAACTTGAGCTGCCAGGTTTCGACGCGGTGTCATGTGAAGATGTGACACGGGAGATTGAAGCCCTGGTCGGCCAGGTCAAGCTCGCGCCACGGTTAACACCAACACTCGAAACCAGCACCCTGACATTCGATACGACACGTCTGGAGCTACTGGTCGAGGTGCCGATGTATGCCAGCGACGCGCTGGTCCGCCATGCATCAGCTCTGCAAGAAATGCCGCAGGCCGGTGACGACTGCGTGCATGTGTCGAACGCTACGGCCAGTGTCTTGGGCTTGGTCGCCGGCCAGACTCTGCGTATCGAGCGCGATGGTGTTCACGCTACTGCGTTACTCGCCATCGACGAAACGCTGCCGGGCGGCGTGTGTTTGGTCTACGCAGGGCGTCCAGCGCTGGCGGCAATTGCTGTCAATGGTGCCGCCGTAGCGCTTAGCGCGGTGCGTACTGAGGCGGCGGCATGATCAATCCGTTTGCGCTGCTGGAACAGCAACTGAGCGCATTAGGATTTATTCCCGCGCCGCTGGTGGTCGTTGCGGTGATCGTCGCCAAGATATTAGTCATCGTGCTGCCGCTCATGGGCAGTGTTGCCTATCTGACCTTGGCAGAACGCAAGATCATCGGTTGGATTCAGGTCCGCAACGGCCCCAATCGTGTTGGACCGCTGGGATTGTTACAGCCCATCGCCGATGCGCTGAAACTGCTGACCAAGGAAATGGTGGTACCGCGGGGTGCAAGTCGCTTTTTATTTCTGATCGCGCCGATCCTGGCGCTGGGGCCGGCCCTCGCGGCGTGGGCCGTGGTGCCATTTGGCTCAGAGATGGTGCTGGCTGACATTAACGCCGGCCTGCTCTACATACTTGCGCTTACTTCGCTGGGTGTTTACGGGATCATCGTGGCGGGCTGGGCGTCCAATTCCAAATACGCGTTTTTAGGGGCGATGCGCTCGGCCGCTCAGATCGTGTCCTATGAGATTGCCATGGGCTTTGCGCTGGTGGGTGTTTTGATCGCGTCCGGCAGTTTAAACCTGGGTGATATCGTCAATGCGCAACGCGGTGCCTTAGGACCGGGCAGCTGGTTCTGGGTGCCGCTGTTCCCATTGTTCGTGATCTATTTCATCTCGGGTGTCGCTGAAACCAATCGCGCACCGTTTGATGTCTCTGAAGGTGAATCGGAAATTGTTGCTGGCTTTCATGTTGAATACGCCGGCATGGGCTTTGCGCTATTTTTCCTTGCCGAATACGCCAACATGATTCTCGTTTCTGCTCTGGCTGCGGTGCTGTTCCTGGGCGGCTGGCTCTCACCGTTGCCGTGGTTTACCGGCATTCCGGTGGTTGGCCTGTTTTTCATGGATGGTTTCCATTGGTTCCTGGCCAAAACGCTGTTTTTCCTATTCCTGTTTTTATGGTTCCGTGCGACCTTCCCGCGTTACCGCTACGATCAGATCATGCGTCTTGGCTGGAAGATTTTTCTGCCGATCAC
Source organism: Pseudomonadota bacterium (assembly GCA_043756885.1). Taxonomy (GTDB): domain Bacteria; phylum Pseudomonadota; class Gammaproteobacteria; genus JADJYF01. The sequence continues at coordinate 734 of JAYUQF010000315.1, read as the reverse complement.
GATGGTATGGATAGTAGTGGTGGCAGCGATGGTGGTGTGGCACATGCCGCCGTGGTTTGCAGCCGGTGCGAGAGGTTAAGCCATGAGCGTGGTTGTCGATTATTTTAAGAGCCTCACGTTGTGGGAGCTGCTCAAAGGTCTGAAGCTGACGGGCACCTACTTGTTCGAGCGTAAGATCACCATCCAATATCCCGAAGAGAAGACTCCGCAATCGCCCCGTTTTCGTGGTTTGCATGCGCTGCGACGTTATCCCAACGGTGAAGAGCGCTGCATCGCTTGCAAGCTATGTGAAGCGGTCTGCCCGGCGCTGGCCATCACCATCGAATCGGAGCAACGCGAAGACGGCACGCGGCGCACGACCAAGTACGAGATCGACCTGACCAAGTGCATCTTCTGCGGTTTCTGTGAAGAATCCTGCCCGGTCGATTCCATCGTCGAGACGCGCCATTTCGAATATCACGGCGAAAAACGCGGCGATCTGCTGATGACCAAAGACAAGCTGTTGGCAAACGCCGAGCGTTTCGAGGCGCAGATTGCTGCAGATCGGGCTTCCGAGGCACGCTACCGGTAGTGATGCCGTACCACACAATAACGAACGATAAGGGGAGGGAGACGACGTAAGGCAGGCAAGAGGGACTAAGGACCCTGGTCAAAATAATCTCTACATTCGGCTGTTCCTGAGCGGCTGCCGCTGCGTTGCAATTTTTGGCAATAGCCCCGCTATTACCTGCAAA
>JAYUQF010000314.1:0-1555 GCA_043756885.1 Pseudomonadota bacterium | reverse complement strand
TCGCGACACACCATCGCGCCACGATGGGCACAGCGATTCACCCAGCCCACAATGTCACCGTCACGGGTGCGGGTCACTACCACCGGCGTGGTGCCAATGAAGGTGGATTTGAAGTCGCCCGGGTTTTTGACTTCGTCGGCCAAGGCCACAAAATGCCAGGTCGGGCCGCGATAGATGCGTTGCTGCTCGCGTTCGAAAATCGCCTGCGAAGTGAAAACCGCGTAGGGCACGCGGCCACCGTCTGCGCCCGGCCAGGGGAAGTGGTCGAGCGAAGTTGCCTCGATGTTCAGACTCATCGCGGAACTCCTCGCAAGTAGTGCGCGTACGCGCCCAGAAAGCCCTACCTTAGAAGTGCGGGCAGTGCCGGTCAATCACCGCGTTGCTGTTCAACTCACGGCTGGAACTTCGCCATAGATCGCGGCGAGCGCGTCCAATACCTCGGTGTCAGCGCCCAGCAGTCTATGCCGAGCCAGTGCCAGCAGCAGGCGTGGTGCATCCGCGCGCGCGATGGGCGTGAGTTCGCAGACCTCGATATCGTTGAGGCCAAAGGCCGCGCAACGCGTGATCAGCCACGCTGCCAGCGGGACCAGGTCCGCGCTGAGATCGACAGACATCGTGTTAGCTTTGCCACGCGCGTACAAGCGCGGCTGGGCTCCATGCTCGTCCAGCAAACGCCACTCTACGTCGGCCAGCGGCTGGAACGGACGCCAGTTTTGAATGGCGACATCGTCCACGTAGCGATAACGGTCCTGCGGAACTTCCAGTGCCACATCGGCCCGATCTGCGCTCCAGTAGTTGCGAGCGACCCGCGGAAAAACAATTTCGCTGGCACGTGATAACCACGCGCCCCACCAACTGAAGGTGCTGTTTGCAAGTACGATGCGTTCAGCCTGCCTCATCACCTTAAGCGTGGCGAGCGCCGGCAGATCAAGATACACCGGCTCGAAGGGCGCCAGTGCGTGACGCACTGCGGGACTCAAGCCCAAACCACAGACATAAACCCGCGCCGGCGCCATGCTATGCAGCGCATCGACATAAAACCCCATGTCGATGGCGCGATCGAGCAGCAACATGTCCAACGATTGCCGCAGATGGACCAGCACATCGCGCGGGCCAAGGCGCACAGAGCAGTGCTCGTCATCGAGAGCGAACCAGCGGCTTATGCGCTCGCGATAAGGCAAGTAATATTCGGCGCGCTGAAAATAACCATGCAATACGATGTGATGGCCGTGACCATGACGCAGCAGCCACGGCAGATTGATGCCATGGCCTGACCAGTTGAGTTTTTCGCCGATTACATACCGCAGCTGTGGGCCTGCGCCGGGGCACCCGGGCAGGGATTGCGGTGCATCGGCAAAGGCGGCGCACTGTTCAGCAAAATGATCGATGACACCAGACAGGCGCTCCACCGTGTTCCAGCCGCGCTTATCGGGCGTGCTGCGGCAAAGCAGCGGCAGGTTAAGCGCCTCGGCCAGAATGCGACCGAGGGCATATTGGAAGAGATTGTTGCCGAGATGGCCGAGATAACGGACCTCAATTGTCATGACACGCGCGC
>JAYUQF010000313.1:0-11166 GCA_043756885.1 Pseudomonadota bacterium | reverse complement strand
CCGTGCAATGGACGTCGCAGTGGTCGAGGAACAGCTCTCCCAGGCGATTGGCCGCAATGGACAGAACGTACGTTTGGCCAGCCACCTGACCGGCTGGGAATTAAACGTCATGACCGAATCGCAAGCCGAGCAAAAGAGCGAGGCCGAGGTTCATAAGAACCAGCAAATGTTCATGGAACTTCTGGACGTCGATGAGGAAGTTGCCGCCATTCTGGTGCAGGAAGGTTTCACATCAATCGAAGAAGTAGCCTACGTGCCCGAACAGGAAATGCTCGACGTCGATGAGTTCGACGAGAACCTCGTGCAGGAGTTGCGTCAGCGTGCCAAGGACGTCTTGCTGACACGCGCCATTGCTAGTGAGGAGCGCCTCGGTGATGAGCGGCCGGCAGACGATCTTCTGGCGATGGAAGGTATGGACGAAGAGCTCGCTTTTCGCCTCGCCGCAGCTGGCATCAAGACCATGGACGAGCTCGCCGAGCAGTCTGTGGACGAGCTGCTTGAGATCGGCGACTTAGACGAAAAGCGCGCCGCGGCGCTCATCATGAAGGCTCGCGAACCGTGGTTCGCCGCCGCCGGGCAGAATAATCAGAACGAGGAGCGCGCCGATGGCTGAGGTGACGATACAGCAGTTTGCCGGGGTGGTTAACATCTCGGTCGAGCGCCTGCAGCAGCAGCTTGCCGAGGCCGGCCTACCGGCTAAAAACGCCGGGGATTTGATTTCGGACGCCGAAAAGACCCAGCTTTTGTCCTTCTTGCGCAAGATGCACGGCAAGCAAGATGCGACCCAGGAGCCCGCCAAGATCACGCTCAAGCGTAAGACGGTGACCGAGCTGAAGGTATCGGCGGATCGTGGCCGGGCGCGTCCGCGTCCTGGCACCGGGCCGGCGACAAAGCCGGCGACGACCAAGACCGTCAGCGTTGAAGTGCGTAAAAAGAAGACCTACGTCAAACGTAGTGTGATCTTCGAAGATGAGACGGCCCGCATCGAGAAGGAGACCGAGGAGCGCGATCGTCTGCGTGCCGAGGAAGAGGCTGCGCAACAGGCGCAAGAGCAGCAGGCCGCTGAACGCGCGCGCATTGCACAGGAAGAGGCAGAAGCTCAAGCAAACCGCCTGCGCCAGGAAGAAGAGCGCGCCGCCGCCGAACGCGCGCGTGTCGACGCCGATGCCCAGGCTCGTTCCGGTGCAGCTCCCAGTGGTCGCGCAGCTGAGGCGGCGCCGCGATTTGACGCACCAAATACCCGGCCGGCAAACAATCCCGTGGCTCCAGCCGCCGCGCCCGGCGGACTTAACGATAAGAAAAAGGTAGCCGCGAAAGGTAAGGGGCGCGAGCGTGACGAGCGTGATGCCAGTCGCGACACGGGTCGCAAGGAACTCCACGTAGCGACCGACAAATCCGGACGTCGTCGCAAAAAACCCACCACGCGTCGTGTTGTACCTGCAGCGGGTGGTGCCAAGCATGGCTTCGAACGCCCGACCGCGCCGGTCGTGCGCGAAGTACTCATTCCGGAAAGCCTGACTGTTGCCGAACTTGCACAGCGCATGTCGGTAAAAGCTGCGGAAGTGATCAAGGCCATGATGAAGCTTGGTTCGATGGTCACGATCAATCAGCTTATCGACCAGGAAACCGCCGCAATCGTGGTCGACGAAATGGGCCATCAGGGCAAGCTTGTGCACGGCACAGCGCTTGAACAGGTGTTACGGGAGACATCAAAAAAACAGGACGACGGCAATCAGGCGCCGCGCGCGCCAGTGGTGACCATCATGGGCCACGTCGATCACGGCAAAACTTCGCTGCTCGACTTCATCCGCGACACACGCGTGGCCGCTGGTGAAGCGGGAGGGATTACCCAACATATCGGCGCTTACCGTGTTGAAACCGCCCATGGTTCCATCACCTTTCTCGATACCCCTGGCCACGAGGCCTTCACCGCGATGCGCGCGCGTGGTGCGCGGGTTACCGACATAGTCATTCTGGTCGTTGCGGCCGATGACGGTGTAATGCCGCAGACCGAAGAAGCGATCAAACATGCCAAAGCCAGCGGCGTGCCGATGATCGTGGCGATGAATAAAATGGACAAACCGGAAGCTGATCCGGAGCGCATCAAGCAGGAATTGGCCGGTCGCCAGGTCGTACCGGAAGACTGGGGCGGCGACACACAATTTATCCCGGTCTCGGCTAAAACCGGGCTGGGTATCGAGAGCCTGCTCGAAGCGATTTCTTTGCAGGCTGAAGTACTGGAACTGACCGCATCGCCAGACGGGCCCGCCACGGGCACAGTCATCGAATCACGGCTCGATAAAGGGCGTGGTCCCGTTGCGACTGTGTTAGTGCAAAGCGGTCGGCTAAAGCGCGGCGACGTGCTTTTAACTGGCGCGGAGTACGGTCGCGTGCGCGCGATGGTGAATGCGCGCGGCGAACAATTGATGGAAGCCGGTCCCAGCGAACCCATTGAAGTGCTGGGTCTATCGGCTACCCCCAATGCCGGCGACGAGGCAATGGTCGTGGAGGATGAGCGTAAGGCACGTGAAATCGCCTCCTATCGGGTCGACAAGGATCGCGAAACCAAGCTTGCCCGCCAGCAGGCTGGCAAGCTCGAGAATATGTTCGCGCAAATGAAAGACGGCGAGCAGGCTTCGGTGCGCATTTTGTTGAAGGCCGATGTACAGGGTTCGGCAGAAGCCTTGTCGGAAGCCATTACACGCATGAGCAGCAGCGACGTTCGTGTCGATCTGATCGCGGCCGGTGTTGGTGGGATCAACGAATCCGACGTCAATCTGGCGATGGCAGCGCGTGCCACCATGATCGGGTTTAACGTGCGCGCCGATGCGTCTGCGCGCAAATTGGTCGAAGCGGAGGGCGTGGATCTGCGCTACTACAGCGTCATCTACGATGTCATTGACGACGTCAAAGCCGCGATCAACGGCTTGCTGTCGCCCGAGGTCCGCGAATCCATCATTGGCATTGCTCAGGTCAGGGATGCTTTCCGTTCTTCGTCCATGGGCACGATCGCGGGTTGTCTGGTTACCGAGGGTGTGGTGCGCAAGAGCAGTCCGATACGCGTATTGCGCGATAGCGTGGTTATCTACGAAGGGCAGCTTGAGTCGCTGCGGCGCTTTAAAGACGACGTCAACGAAGTGCGTTCCGGCACCGAATGCGGCATCGGCGTGAAAAACTATAACGACGTCATAGCGGGCGATCAGATAGAAGTCTTTGAACGTACCATCGTGGCGCGCACAATCTGAGTGCGCGCTATGGTTGCCCGTGAATTTAGTCGTACCGCCCGTGCGGTTTCGACTGTGCGCAAAGCACTGGCCGAGCCTATCAATGCCTTAGCGCGAGCGCGCGGAGTGGCGCTGGTGACCGTCACGGAGGTCGAAGTTTCAAGTGACCTGCGTTACGGCACGGTGCATTTGAGCGTGTATGGGGACGCCGCCGTGCAGACGGGATTTTTGGCATCGGTGCGAGGTGAGGCGGCCGCACTGCAAGCCGTACTCGGACAAACCTTGCGTACGCGCAATGTTCCGGTGTTGAGTTTTGTGCTGGACGACTCGATCGCCCGCGGTGACCGCATCAGCCAAATGCTGCGCGGCTCCGATCCGGCGCGGGACGAGTAAGCCTGCCGTGCCCTCAGCTCCCTCCCGGCCGCGGAAACGGCGCGGCCGTCCGGTCAACGGCATTCTATTGCTCGACAAGCCAGTAGGCATCAGCTCGAATGCGGCACTGCAGATGGCCAAGCGTGTGTTCAGTGCTGCTAAGGCTGGCCACACTGGAAATCTCGACGTACTGGCCAGCGGCTTGTTGCCGGTATGTTTCGGCGAAGCGACTAAAGTCTGTCAGTTTTTGCTTGACGCCGATAAGCGCTACTTTTCCGAGTTCACGCTGGGGCGGCGCACGACGACTGGCGATAGCGAGGGCACTAGCGTTTATGAACGACCGACCGAGCACCTCAGCCTGGCTGATGTTGAGCGTGTTGTTGCCCAATTTCGTGGGCCGATACAGCAGCTGCCACCCATGCACTCTGCGTTGAAGCACAAAGGACAACCACTCTACAAGTTGGCCCACCAAGGAATCGAGATCGAGCGTGCGCGGCGCACGGTCACGATTCATGGGTTCGAAGTGTTGTCTTTCAACAATCCCCGGCTAGAGGTTGCAGTTAGCTGCTCCAAGGGTACTTATGTGCGCACCCTTGCCGAGGATATCGGTGAAGTGCTGGGTTGTGGTGGTTACGTCTCAGCGTTACGTCGCGATGGTGTTGGCCCCTACCAACTGGCTGATGCCTGGACGCTCGAACGGCTTGAATGGCTGGCGCAGCGCGGCGAAGAGGAACTTGATCGAAGCCTGCTGCCGATCGATGGTGCGCTATTGCTCATGCCGCGTGTCGACCTCAGCTCTGAAAGCAGCTTTTATCTGGAGCGAGGCCACGCAGTGCTGGTGCCGAGGGCACCGACTGCCGGTTTATTGCGTTTGTACGACGATCTCGGACGATTTGTCGGGGTGGGCGAGATTTTGCCCGATGGGCGGGTGGCGCCGCGGCGGCTGTTTCGTGCGAGCGCAGCGCAGGGCGCTGATGAATCGATGCGTTCCAGTGCATAAACGCTTGTGGCACAAGTGCGCGCGCGTTTAGACTACGCGGCCATTTGAATCAATTAGATGAACAGAGTAGCGGCGTAGGAGTCAGTAGATGTCATTGTCGAATGAGCACAAGAGCGCGATCATCAGCGAGTATCAACTTTCGGGAAGTGACACTGGATCGCCTGAGGTGCAGGTGGCGCTGCTGTCAGCACGCATCAACGATCTGTCAGAACATTTCAAGATCCACGCACATGACAACCACTCCCGACAAGGGTTGCTGCGTATGGTCAACAGCCGTCGCAAAATGCTCGACTATCTCAAGCGCAGCGATTCGGAGCGATATCGCGGCCTGATTGCTCGACTGGGGCTGCGCAAGTAAGTCCGGGTCTTCGCATCCGCCCAAGCGCCACCAGTCTTCGAGCCGCTGCCATGCCAGCGGCTTTTCATTTCGTACGAGCAGGAAAAATCTTATGTCGGCAATAACGGTGTCATTTCAATACGGTAACCAAACCGTCACGCTGGAGACAGGCCGCATTGCGCGGCAGGCGACGGGTGCGGTGCTGGTCACCATGGGCGACACAGTGCTACTCACCACTGTCGTTGGATCCAAATCGGGTGACCCCAACCGTGATTTTTTTCCGCTGACTGTCGATTATCAAGAGCGCACCTATGCGGCGGGTAAGATTCCGGGCGGCTTTTTCAAGCGCGAAGGGCGTCCGACGGAAAAGGAAACGCTGACGTGCCGCCTAATCGATCGTCCGATCCGCCCGCTATTTCCGAGCGGGTACAACAGTGAAGTGCAGATTATCGCCACCGTCATGTCTCTCGATCCCACGGTCGACCCGGATATTCCGGCCATGATTGGCGCCTCAGCTGCACTTGCCATTTCGGGTTTACCATTCATGGGGCCGATTGCTGCAGCGCGGGTCGGTTACCGGGATGGTCAGTATCTGCTCAATCCCAGCTTCAAGCAGCTCGACGATTCGCAACTCGACTTGGTGGTTGCCGGCACGGCTACTTCAGTGCTCATGGTCGAGTCGGAAGCCAAGAGTCTGTCGGAAGAAGTCATGCTGGGCGCAGTCAATTTTGGTCACCGCCAGATGCAGGTGGCCATCGACGCAATCAAGGAATTGGCGGCAAAGGTCAACCCAACCCCCCGTGCATGGACGGCAGCGAGTCACAACGAAGAGCTCGTGAAAGCCGTCGCTGACGGCTATCGAGGAGCGTTGGCCTCGGCTTACAGTATTGTGGACAAGATGGAGCGCCGCGATCGCCTGTCGGCACTTAAAACTGAGGTTATCGCCGCGCTACTGGGCGATGGTTCAAAATGGAACGACCGACAGATTGGGGCTGTGGTTAGCGACCTTGAATATGACGTGGTGCGCAACAGCATCATTGAAGGCAATCCGCGGATCGATGGTCGCACCAAGGATGCCGTTCGCGCCATTTCCATCGAGGCTGGCATTTTACCGCGCACTCACGGCTCTGCACTGTTTACCCGTGGCGAGACACAGGCGCTGGTTGTTGTGGCACTCGGAACCGAACGCGATTCTCAGATTATCGATGCCATCGAAGGGGAGCGTCGCGACCCCTTTATGCTGCACTACAACTTTCCGCCATTCAGTGTCGGTGAAACCGGGCGCGTCGGCTCACCAAAACGTCGTGAAATCGGTCATGGCCGGCTGGCAAAACGTGCGATCGTCGGTGTGATGCCCGACATGAGTAGCTTCCCCTACGTAATCCGGGTCGTGTCGGAAATAACAGAGTCGAACGGCTCCAGTTCGATGGCGTCCGTGTGCGGCACCAGCCTTTCGCTAATGGACGCGGGTGTGCCACTTAAAGCGCCGGTCGCTGGTATCGCCATGGGCCTGATCAAAGAGGGTGACCGCTTCGTCGTGCTCTCGGACATCCTGGGCGACGAGGATCACCTCGGTGACATGGACTTTAAAGTCGCGGGTACCGCTCAAGGTATTACCGCTTTGCAGATGGACATCAAGATCGATGGCATTACCAGCGAAATCATGGAAGTCGCGTTAGGTCAGGCCAAAGTCGGCCGCCTGCATATTCTCGGTGAAATGAATAAGGTGCTCGCGACAGCCCGTACCGAAATGTCGGACTACGCGCCGCGCATTATCACCATCAAAATTCCACCAGACAAGATTCGTGACGTGATCGGTAAGGGTGGCTCGACCATTCGCCAGATTACAGAGCAGACCGGCGCCACGATTGATATCGACGATGATGGCACGGTCAGGATAGCCTCGGTTGACAATGCGGCTGGCCAAGCCGCCAAAGCGCGCGTGCTGGCCATCACGGCGGACGTCGAAGTGGGTGAGATATACGAAGGTCGAGTGCAGAAACTCATGGATTTCGGCGCTTTCGTCAACATCCTGCCAGGTAAGGACGGTTTGGTGCATATCTCTCAGATTTCCAACGAGCGCGTCGAGAATGTCAGCGACAAGCTGTCAGAAGGTGATGTCGTCAAGGTAAAAGTACTCGAAGTGGACAAGCAGGGCCGTATCCGCCTGAGCATGAAGGCTGTCCTGGAGGGCTAGGGTTCGTTAGTCGAAAGCAATGCACAAGCGTTGGCAGCGGTGCTCGAGACCCCCCGTATGCCGAAGCTGTTGAGCTTGAATTTTTAAGGCCGTGGTCGCGCGTCGCAAAATTTTCCGTGGCGCGATTCGGCTTTAAACTTCAGAAATCCCGTGAACCGAGGTATTGATGGCCATAACCTTCAATGAGTTGAGAGGGTTTTCTCGGCCAGATTCCACCTTTGGCGCTCGATTCCACCGACCGGTTGAGCGCGACTACGACAGGGTCGAAAAGTAGGGGCGGGAAAGGTGGCGAACTACTCGCAGCGCGTTACCGGATGTAGACGCTGCTACTCAGAGCGCTTGCTCAAGAAGCCCGGTCAGCAAGAGATATGTCTTTCTTCGCGATAGCATTTTCTCTTAAAATGCGCGCCCAGCCTCGCGGCGGCGATTGGCCGCGGGAATTTTGCGGTGGTGCCTAAGGCTCCGATCAGAAGTTAGAGGAACATTGAAAAGATGGTTACGATTCGTTTATCCCGCGGTGGCGCCAAAAAACGCCCCTTCTATCACATCATCGTCGCGGACAGTCGCAACAAGCGCGATGGTCGCCACATTGAGCGCGTGGGGTTTTTCAACCCGGTCGCAACTGCGAATGAAGAGGGTTTCCGCATCAACCGCGAACGTTACGACTATTGGCTGTCGGTTGGCGCGCAGCCATCAGATCGCGTTACGCTTCTTCTGAAAAATCATCCGGCCGCGGCCTGAGGCTTTTTGAACGGGGCCATCAATGGGCTGTTTGGAAGCGAGTTGAGGTCCGCGCGCGTCACGCCGCTAGGCGTCTGGTTCAGCGTTGAGCTGTGGCGTTGACGGAATTTATCCATGTCGGCCGTATCAACGGCCTGTTCGGCACCCGGGGTTGGGTCAAGGTCTTCTCCCACACACGCCCACGCGAAAACCTGCTGACTTATAACCCTTGGTTCTTGCGGACCGAAGGCCAGTGGCAGTGTTTCCAAGTTTTGGAGGCGCGAGCGCAACATGGGGGAGTGATCGCGCGATTGGCAGGCGTCGATGATCGTGATCAGGCCGGGGTTTTGGTGCGTCGCGACGTCGCTATCGCGCGCGAGCAACTGGGGCCAGCGTCGGCCGAAGATTTTTACTGGGCTGATCTAATCGGTCTGCGCGTCATCAATCGCAGTGGTGAAGAGCTCGGACGAGTAAGCAGTCTTCTGGAGACTGGCGCGCACGATGTCCTGCAGGTCGAGGGAACCCGCGAGTATCTCATCCCATTTGTCCGCGGTGTTTATGTGCTTGCGGTTGATCTGCCCGGCGGTGACATGCACGTGGACTGGCATCTCGACGACTGAGCGGTGAATCGCTATACCGTCATAACTCTTTTCCCTGAGTTGTTGAATGCCTATCGCGAGACAGGCGTCGTTGGTCGTTGCCAGACTCGAGGCATCGTCGCGATCGAGGGCGTAAACCCGAGGTCGTTTACTCAGGATCGACGAGCTACCGTCGACGACACTCCCTACGGCGGCGGGCCGGGTATGGTCATGATGGCCGCCCCATTGCGCGCAGCGATTGAGCATGCGCGCACCCTTTCGCCACTCCCACTGGTTATTTACCTGTCACCGCAAGGACGACGTTTCCGCCAGCGCGAGGTGTCCCGACTGGCGGCCTGTCAGCATTTGGTCCTTGTGGCGGGCCGCTACGAAGGAATAGACGAGCGCCTGCTGGATCGGGATGTCGACGAGGAATGGTCGGTAGGCGACTTCATCCTGAGCGGCGGCGAGGTAGCCGCGATGCTCATGATTGACGCCATCGTCAGAACATTGCCTGGCGCTCTTGGCGACGAGCGCTCCGCCCAGGAAGATTCTTTCAGCGACGGCCTGCTCGATCACCCGCATTACACGCGGCCAGAGATCTTGGACGGCCAGTCGGTGCCCGCGGTCCTGTTGAGTGGCCATCATGCCGAGATCACCGCCTGGCGCCGCCAGCAGCGTATTGGTCGAACTTGGCAGCGCCGTCCAGATCTCTTGTCCAGCCTGGGACTGGACAGCAAAGACCGAGCCGCGCTCGAGGCCTATCGTCGCGCCAAGGAGGAATCTTCAGACGATTGACGTTTTAAGGGTGAAACGAGCGGCGCACTTGCTGTAGAATTCGGCGCTCGCTTTAACCCCTAGAGATTTATGTCATGGCGAATATCATCGAGCAACTCGAATCCGAACAAATGCAGCGCCAAATACCGGCCTTCGCTCCAGGCGATACCGTTGTGGTCCAGGTTAAAGTCAAAGAAGGCACACGCGAGCGACTGCAGGCTTTTGAAGGTATCGTTATCGCCAAACGCAACCGCGGTCTGAATTCGTCATTCACGGTGCGCAAGATCTCCCACGGCGAAGGGGTGGAGCGTGTTTTCCAGACCTACAGCCCGATCATTTCCGAAATTGAAGTCAAACGCCGTGGTGACGTGCGCCGCGCGAAGCTGTACTACATGCGCGACTTGCGCGGCAAGGCCGCACGCATTAAAGAAAAGATCGTGGCGCGCAGTAGTTAGACGGACCTAGCCGGCGGCTGGCGACCTAATCAGTCGCTGCGCCGCCCGGCGCGCCGAACCGCTCGGCCAGATAGGTAATAATATCGGCCGACTCGTACAACCACTTCGCGTTATTGCCCAGTCCAATCCGTAGACACGGTACCGTTGTCCGCCCGCCCCCGAGTTCCAGAGCCTGCCGATGATTGGGGTCGCGAAGAATGTCGCGCAACTCAACTTTGAGACTCAAGTGTGTAATTGCTTTTTGCACGCGCGCGCAGAACATGCAGGATTGGTAGTGATATAGAGCCAGGTCAGCAGTTTGAGCATCGATCAATAACTGGGCTTCTGCGCTGCGCTCGAGCGCGGTCGTCGCGGCGAGATTGGGTTGAAACCAGGACTCAAACATGGCGATGATGATCTCCGTTTTCTAGGGAAAATTCGGATTCCGGCGTCTTGTCCACGGTCAATCGACGGTCCGCTAGTTGGCCACGCAGTGGCTCTGTTAATGTGCTGATCGTGACGGGCTATAGAGTAAACGATTGAGCACACGCTTACAGACTGACGAGCCGTTAGGGAAATTCCTCGACCACCTTTGGATCGAGTTTGGTTTGAGTCCCCACTCGCTGGCAGCTTACCGCAGTGATCTAAACACACTCGCGCACTTTTTGGCGGCGCGTGCTGTAAGTTTGAACGAGGCATCCGAGGCAGATCTTTTTGACTTCCTGGGCCAGCCCGACCGGCTCACTGCGCGTACTAAGGCGCGGCGCCTTTCGAGCATGCGTCGATATTATCAATTCCTGCTGCGTGAGGGCATCTTGCGCGCCGATCCAACAGTACGCTTGAGTGCCCCACGCCTTGGGCGGTCGTTACCCAAGACCCTGAGCGAAGCTGACGTCGGCGCACTGCTTGCCGCGCCAGAGGTCACCACCGCGCTAGGGCTGCGAGACCGCGCCATGCTTGAAGTGCTGTATGCGACGGGTTTGCGGGTAAGTGAGCTGGTGAGCTTGGAGCTTGTTCAGGTCAATTCCCGCCAAGGCGTAGTACGCGTCATCGGTAAGGGCGCTAAAGAACGCCTGGTACCGCTTGGGGAGGAAGCGCTCGACTGGTTGCAGCGTTACACGAACGACGCACGCGGCGAACTATGTCGTGGCCGCCCAAACAACGCGATGTTTCCAACCCGACGCGGCGCGGCCATGACCCGCCAGGCATTTTGGTATTTGATCAAGCGTTATGCCTTAAAAGCCAACGTGCGGGCCACGCTTTCGCCGCATACCCTGCGCCATGCCTTTGCTACGCACCTGTTGAATCATGGTGCAGATCTGCGCGTGGTCCAGATGCTGCTGGGGCACAGCGATATCTCTACCACCCAAATTTACACCTACGTCGCTGCTGAGCGGCTGAAGGCTCTGCACACCAAACACCATCCGCGCGGCTAAGGACCCTGGTCAAACACTCTCTACATTCGGCTGTTCCTGAGCGGCTGCCGCTGCGTTGCAATTTTTGGCAATAGCCCCGCTATTGCCTGCA